>NZ_LT632322.1:1500000-1671491 GCF_900119705.1 Murdochiella vaginalis
CGCCTCCAGCGCTTTAAATTCACGTTCCACACGCCGCTTAGGCGTATGATGGGACATTGGTGTTCTCATCCATTCCTCGCTGCCATCAATACATCAACATCATCTTCGTAATCGGCCAGATGCGCACGCGCGAAACCGCTTTGATATGCTCCGCCAAAACGGGCCCAAACAATCGGCTGTCGTTGCTGGCTCCCGTGCCGCGATTATCGCCCATAACAAAATACTCATTCTCGCCCAGTGTCCATTTCGAGCTGGCATACGAAACCGTTTCCTGATTCGTATAATATTCTTTCATCCATTTGCCGTTGATATAGACTTTGCCGTCATCGATCTCAACCGTTTCTCCCGGTAGACCGATCAGACGCTTGACATAGAATTCGTCCAGATCGGGGGAATCCACGATGAGAATGTCTCCACGCTTATATTGTTTGAGATAGGTCGGAATTTTGCTGACCAACAGAAAATCGCCGTTATGCAGCGTAGGCTCCATGGACGTTCCGCTGACGGTAGTCGCGCCGCCGATAAAAAAGCGGATCACGATGGCAAGCAACAGCGCCACGCCGATGGGCAAAATCCAATTGAAAAAGAAGCCGCGAACGCCCTTCTCTTTCGCTTTTTCTTCCTCATCATCCGCATCGGGATAAGCGGGTGTGAGAGGCGCGTTCTCCTCATCCGGCCAATCTTCCTCTGCAGCGAATAGCTCCGTCGCTTTGGCTTGCTCATGCCCCGAATATACGTTATGTTCGTCTGTCCGCGTCTCCTCTTTCGGGACGGAAATGGGCGCAAAAATTCTCGTTTCCTCGGAAGGTGCCGATTCGTTCGTAATAGTAGGAAGAAGTATCGTCAGATCTTCGGTGTCGTCCGCCTGTTCCTCTTCTGAAAAGTCCATCTCAGGAATCGGCGCCTCCTGATTCAACGCCTCGATTTCGCGGGCGCTGCGTTGCGCACGCTCCGTCTGTTCCAACTTCTCTCTCGTCTCGTCGGAAACGCGCTCTTTCAGAAAACGGCGCAGATGGCCAGCACTTCGTTTCGGCGCTTCGCTCGGCTTCTCTTCTTCCTCGTTCGTATCGGGAATCTGGGCCGGCTCCATCTCTTTGTCCTGTGTTGCGACCGATTCCAGCTCTTCTTCCTTTTGCTCTACCGGTTCGTCGTCCATAAAAACAGCATCCAGCGAAAGCAAGCGCCGGTCTTTTTGTTCTTTCGTCATCGCTTTGCCTCTCCATTCGTCTTTCATCGCATTCAGTATAGCACAGCAGGAGGCGAAAAAAGAGCATAAAAAAAGAGCCGTTCAAAAGAAAATCGGCTCTTTTCTGTTCTTCGTATGTTGATTCGTTGTTACTGGGCAGACGCAACGTTCAGGCGCTTTTGCAGACGGCTGACGGCGCGGCTTGCTGCATTTTTCGAATACGCGCTCTGCAACGAAGCACGCTTCAGCTTGCGGTCAATCACCTTTAACAGCTCTTGCGCTTCCTGAGGTGAGTTCGCCTCTAACGCCGCATCAAACTTTTTGATGTAGGTTTTAATCTCGGAACGCTTGCTGCGGTTGCGCAGACGGTTGCGTTTAGCAATGTCAATTCTCTTTTTTGCCGACTTAATATTGGCCAATTCGCTCACCTCCTTTGGTAGCATGAGATCTTTTTTTCGATACCTGAACAGTTTACCACAATCTTTTGCTCTATGCAAATCAAAAAAAGCAATTTACGCTTTTTCGCGCTCCAAGGACAGTGCAAAGCGCTCCAATTCCGATTCGAGGTCAAACACCTGTGTTTTCATGCGTTTTTCCATCGAAAACAGGCGATCGTGATAGCCGATCAGTTCCTCCTCCGTATAACGTTGCACGCCGCGACGCAATTTGCCGTATTCAAAGGAAGACAGCTTTAAGCGGGCTTGGCCGTCTCGTGGA
Organism: Murdochiella vaginalis; assembly: GCF_900119705.1. Classification (GTDB taxonomy): domain Bacteria; phylum Bacillota; class Clostridia; order Tissierellales; family Peptoniphilaceae; genus Murdochiella; species Murdochiella vaginalis. The sequence continues at coordinate 1,501,904 of NZ_LT632322.1, forward strand.
GAAAGGCGCATGCCTTCGGCACGCTTGACTCCGATCATATTGCGTACTTGACGCACCAACATGTAAAACAGACGAAACGGATCTTCCCCCAAGGATTCGTAGCCCTTTATTAGGGCGCAGGCACTCGCTGCACGGCGGTCATTGATGGCATCCATCAGAGCAAAAATATTGCGTTCGGAAGGCGAAATGAGCGCCTCTTCCACATCCCGACGATATAAGAGGCCGTTTTTGGCCAATGAGGCCGTGGACGCTACGAGATTCTCCACATCATACAGGTTTTTCTCTGCGCGCGGATCCAGATATTCGCTGGAGGAAATAAGAAGAGACACGACGCCTCTTTCAGGAGTGATGCCGCGTTGCTGCCATTTCTTCATGATAAATCGTTCCAGCTCCGGTTCCGTCAAGGGAGAGAGCGAAATGCGCTGCAGATCCGCTTCCATTTGTCGAAGCACTTTTCCACGAAACGGCTTTTCCCCCTCGAAGCCCAAAACCAAGAGCACATGCGGCGGGCGATGCAAAACACTCTCATACAGAGTGTTCAACAACGTCTCATTTTTTTGCAGGGCTTCTTTTTGCAAAGGCACGTTTTCCACAACGACTACGCGCCGCTCCCCCATCAGAGGCAGGGTTTCCAAAGCGGAAACCAAGGCTTCGGGTGAAAGCGTGCGACCATCCAGGTGTTCGTAGTTAAAAGAGAGGAAGTTTCCGCCCAATACATCGTTTTGCAGCACGCTCTTCAGCATTTCCCAGAGGTAGGGTTCCTGAATACAGCAGAGAAGAACCTGGCCGGGTTCGCCCCGATCCACATGGGAAAGCCAGTCCACGTAATTCATGATTCCTCCTCTCCTTACTGATTCTTGACATCCTGCCAGAGCTGATCATAAAGATGTACGGCATCGCCGATATATTCAAACACTTCATACTTTTCGTACGTCTTGGGGTCCGGATAGGCCACCGGAGAATTGCGCGTCTCTTCCGGCAAAAGTGCTCGCCCCGCTTCACTCGGAAGCGAATAGCCCACCCATTCCGCATTCTGCGCCATGACGTCCGGACGCAACATGAAGTTGATGAATTTTTCCGCATTTTCCTTGTTCTGTGCACCTTTGGGAACGGCAAACACATCAAACCAAAGATTTCCGCCTTCCGGCGGATTCACAAAATCCAGATCCGGATTCTCCTGCATGGCGGCATAGGCGTCGCCGGAATACATGACGGCCAGCGCATTCTCCCCGTTGATCATGAGATCCCGAATCTCGTCGATGAGATACGCGTATACCAGCGGGTATTGACGAATTAAATCTTCCTTCGCCGCCGTAAGCTCTTTCGGATCGGTGGAATTCACAGATGCGCCCTCGCGAACCAATGCCACCATTAAGGAATCACGCGAAGAATCCAGCATGATGATCTGCCGCGCATAGTGCGGATTCCAGAGAATGTCCCAAGAATTCACAGGATCCTTCACCATTTTGCGATTGTAGAGAATTCCCACCGTGCCCCAGAAATAGGGGGCAGAATAGCGTTGCTCCGGATCAAAGGGCTGATGCAGAAAGGGGCGGTCAATGTATCGCATATTGGGAATATGGCTGTAATCCAGCGGAAGGAGCATATCCTCCTGCACCATGCGCTGCAGCATATATTCCGAAGGAACAATCACATCATAGGCGGCACCCCCGTTTTTCAGCTTGACATACAAATCCTCATTGGTCGCAAAGTTGGAATAAATGACGTCAATGCCTGTCTCATCTTCAAAGCGATGGATGAGTTCCGGATCAATATATTCCCCCCAGTTGTACACATTAACCTGTTGCTTTGCCGTCTTGGTGTCTTCCCCCTGACCGCAGCCGGATAGCATGGCGGAAAGAAAAAGCACAAATGCCGCAAAAAGCGTAAATCGCATGCGTCTCATGGCATCTCCTTTCCGTGAATGGTGCGCCAGTTGGTTGCCAAAAGCAAGAGGAACATCGCCACAAACATCATGGCGGATAAGGCATTTACTTCGGGATTGATTCCCCGTCGCGCCATAGAATAGACCATCGTGGATACCGTCTCGACACCGTTTCCGGCATTGAAAAAGGTAATGACGAAGTCATCAATGGACATGGTAAAGCCCATCAAGGCACCGGATATGATGCCGCTCTTAAGAAAGGGCAGAATGACATAACGCAATGTCTGCCAGGGCGTTGCACCCAGATCCATAGAAGCCTCCGCCAGTTCCAGCGGCATCTGCTTCAGGCGAGGCAGAATGGAAAGAACGATATATGGGATTTCAAACGCGATATGCGAGAGCAGGATCGTCAGATAACCCGGCGTCATGTGCAAGAAGCCGAACAGGGCCATAAATCCAATGGCGGTCACAATGTCGGGGTTCAGAACAATCACCTGATTGATAAGGTGAATGGCCACGCGACGTCGCCGCGAAAACCAGTACACGCCGATGGTCCCGAATGTCGCAATCACCGTGGCGATGACCGTAGCAACAAGCGCAATGGACACCGTGTTCTTGAGCGCATTCAAAATTTCATGGTTCTGCATCAACGACTGATACCAGTGAAGCGAAAAGCCTTCCCATGCGCCGCGCGTCTGGCCGCTGTTAAAGGAAAAGACAATCAGCACCACAATCGGAGCATAGAGGAACGCATACAGCAGAAAAAGGAATACGCGCCTAAGTTGTTTAGACATCGCTAACCTCCTCCTGCTCTTCCGCCACCAGTTCCAAATCCTGTGCGGTGACGACGCTGCCCTGCGCATGCGTTTCTTCTTCTCTTCCGAAAAAGAGCGAAAGCACAAGAAACACCATTAAGATCATGGCCATGGCGGAGCCGTATTGCCAATTCCCGGTGACGGTAAACTGCTGCTGAATCACATTGCCGATCAGGTTGGTCTTATTGCCACCCAAAAGGGAAGTGATTTCAAACGTGGCGATGGCGGGAATGAATACCATGGAAAAACCGGATGCCACGCCGGGAAGCGAAAGCGGCAAGGTGACGTGCAAGAACGTCTGCCGTTTGTTGGCGCCCAAGTCATCGGCCGCTTCCAAAAGGGCCGGATCCATTTTTTCAAGAGACGTGAAAATGGGCAAAATCATGAAGGGCAAGAAATTATATACCATGCCCAGGATGACCGCTGTCTCTGTGTATAGCAGATCGGTCGGTGCAAGGCCGATGCTCGTAAGAAACGTGTTCAAAATGCCGCCGCGCGAAAGAATGGTAATCCAGGCATAGGTGCGCAGCAAAAAGTTCATCCACATCGGAATCATCACCAGCATCAACAACATGGGGCGTATGCGTGCATTGGCCTTCGCCATGAAATAGGCCATGGGATAGCCCAAAAGAAAGCAGATCACCGTCGAGATCAAAGCGAGACGCAGCGATTTGACTAGCGTTGCGGTCGCATTGCCGGCAAAAAAGCGCCGGAAATTTTCCAATGTCCACTGTCCGTCAGCGGTCGTCAGAGCATAGTAAAAAATCATGCCCATCGGGATCAACACAAACATAGCCGCCCATAGTAAATATGGGGCGCTCAAGCGACGGTATCGTTTCATCGCAAAACCCCTTGTGGCGACGAGCGGTGCATGACTTGAATCAGATCGGGCGCAATGACGATGCCCACACGACTGCCAACCCCCATCGCCTTGGTGCTCTGGCTCTTATAGCATTCGCCATTAACGTCGATTTCCATCTCGTAATGAACGCCGCGGAATAGGCAGCTCTCCACCTTTCCCACCAGCATTCCCTTCTCCGGAGCAACGAGTTCCAGATCTTCCGGACGCAAAACGATATCGACGGCTTCATCGGGCGCAAAACCTTTGTCGACACACCGGAAACGATGACCGGAAAAGCTCACATCATAATCGGCATGCATGATGCCTTCGACAATATTCGAGTCCCCGATAAAATCCGCTACAAAACGATTCTGGGGTTCATCATAGATATCTTTGGGGTCGCCCATCTGCTGGATGACACCGCCGTTCATAACGACAATGCAATCCGACATCGTAAGCGCTTCTTCCTGGTCGTGGGTGACAAAAATAAACGTAATGCCCAGTTCCTGCTGCATGCGCTTCAGCTCTCCCTGCATCTCTTTGCGCAACTTAAGGTCCAGTGCCCCAAGCGGCTCGTCAAGAAGTAACACCTCTGGCTCATTCACCAAGGCACGGGCGATCGCAATGCGCTGCTTCTGTCCGCCGGAAAGCTGATCCACTTTGCGCTTTCCATACCCGGAAAGATTCACTAAGCGCAGCATTCTCTCTACGCGCGCCTCCCGTTCCTCTTTCTCCACTCCCTTCATGCGCAGACCGAAGCCGACATTTTCTTCCACATTCATATGGGGAAAAAGGGCATATTGTTGAAATACCGTATTGAACGGCCGCAAATGCGGCGGGACATGCGTAATGTCTTTTCCTTCGAAAAGAACCTGACCGCTGTCCGGTTCTTCAAAACCGCCGATAATGCGCAAAATAGTCGTCTTTCCACATCCTGACGGACCTAAAAGCGTCAGAAATTCTTCATCCTCAATCGTCAGATCAAAATTCTTTAATACCGTCAGCGCATCAAAGGACTTGCTGATTTGCTTGAGTTGAATTTGCTTCAATGCGGTTCCTTTCTGGGCTCCCCCGTTACCAATGTTTGCAGTCTCTCCTATTTTATGTGAGTTTGACGGAAAAGCAAACGTACTAATGAGCAAATGGTGTAAATTTTTTCGCTTGACTCCATTCTTACAATTTTTTCAAAAGTCGATGATTTTCGTCGATTTTTTGTGCCAATCGTTTTCATTTGTTTCTAGAACGCGTATAATAAGGACGAAAGAGTTTCATCGGAAAACTCTTGGCTTTGTATCCTTAATGGAAAAGGAGGAAGTCATGACTACCACCAAATGGACGGCAAAAGATGTATGTCTATTCGTCCTGTACTCGCTGTTCGGCATTTTTATGTTCTTTGTTCCAATTGAATTCGGAGGCAAAAACACCATTCCCATTGACCACATTGTTAATGCGATCAAAGGCATTCCGAATTACGGCATTGTGTTCGGCACGTTTATGGTTCTGGCCGGATTAGCGTATGCATTCAAACGCAAGGAATGGGAAGGCGGCATTGTCCGCAAAGTCTTTTTTGCCCTAAAACTGGTTTCGATTATTTTCCTCGTCATGCAAATTACCGGATGGGGCCCGGCCGCGTTGCATGATAAAGGCATGCTGCCGATGATTTTTAACGCTATTCTTGTTTCCGTTACCACCATCGTCCCTATCGGATCTATTTTCCTGGCCTTCTTAATCAGTTTCGGTCTCATGGAATTTGTCGGGGTCTTCATGGAGCCGGTTATGCGCCCGGTATTCAAAACCCCGGGACGCAGCGCTGTTGATGCCGTTGCCTCGTTTGTCGGCAGCTATTCCTTGGCGCTTCTTATCACGAACCGTGTCTACCGTGAAGATGCCTATACGCAAAAAGAAGCCGCGATCATTGCAACCGGTTTCTCCACCGTTTCCGCCACCTTCATGATTATCGTTGCAAAAACGCTGGATCTGATGGATCATTGGCTGTTCTATTTCTGGGCGACATTGATCATTACCTTTATCGTTACGGCGATTACCGTACGTCTTTTCCCGCTGAGCAAAAAGAAGGATGTGTATTTCTCCGGAAAACCGATGGTCAAAGAAGAACGCAAAAAAGTTTCTTTCCAAAACGCCATGCAGCAAGCCATGACGGCCTATCATCAGGCACCATCGCTATTCGAAGTCATTAAAATGAATTTCATTGACGGCTTCAAAATGGCGCTCAATATTGCACCTTCCCTTCTCGGCGTTGGTATGACAGGCCTCTTGATTGCGACCTATACACCGGTCTTCGATATCATTGGCTACATTTTCTATCCCTTTACGGCACTCTTACAGGTTCCGGAAGCACATCTGACTGCAAAAGCGTTGTCCTTAAGTATTGCGGAAATGCTTCTGCCGGCGCCGCTGGTTGCCGGGGAAGGCATGGCCATTGCCACGCGTATGTTGGTCGCGATCGTCAGCGTTTCGGAAATTCTCTTCTTCTCTGCTTCCATCCCCTGTATGATGGGTACAGATATCCCGATCAAGTTCAGCGACTATCTCATCATCTGGGTTGAACGTGTCATCCTGAGTATCATCCTGGCCGGCGCATTAATGCTCATCGTATTCTAAGCGGGCCTTTGAACTCTGACACAGAAAGGAGAAATATGACAAGAACAGGTTACAAAATGGGCGATATGGCCCTGACATTACACGGCAAAGAATTGGTGCCGGGAGATGCCGCTCCCGATTTTACGCTCGTCAAGCAGGATTTAAGTCCCCTGCATTTGGCGGATCTTGGTGACAAGGTCAAGATTCTTGTCGCAGTTCCTTCGGTGGATACCTCGGTATGCGAGCTGGAGACCATCCGGTTTAATGAGGAAGCCGGCAAATTGGGCGATAAAGCCGTCGTGCTCACTGTTTCGGTGGATCTTCCCTTTGCGCAGCAGCGCTTCTGCGCCGCAAAAGGCATCGAGAATGCCATCGTAGCATCCGACTATGCGCATCGCAGCTTCGGTGAAGCCTACGGTGTCTTGATTGACGAGCTCATGCTTCTCAATCGCTCGGTATTTGTTCTGGACGGCAAAAATCAGATTACCTATGTGGAATACGTCAAACAGAATACCGAACATCCCAACTACGATGCCGCTCTCGATGCTGCAAAGAAGCTGTTAAAGTAGCTTAGCATTCGCGCCGCTTGCTTCGTGTTTCAGCGAGCCTGCGACGTATGGTGAAACAAACACAAAAAAGCGCCCCTCCTATTTCAGATTGTATTGCTAACCTGAAATAGGAGGGGTCTCCTTTTGCATATGCCGGAATGACGAGAAGAGCGTGCGTGCAAGAAACACCCGTCTCTTTCCTTACTCCACGATTTCCAACGTTTCCAGCGCCTCTTCCACAAGGGCCTCCACATCCAGGTGCCCTTCGTCTTCGAGAATCTGCTCCAATGCCGGACGGGTGTTAGGATGTTCCGGTGCGAAAAGAGAGCAGCAATCGTCATATGGCTCAATGGAAAGCTCGTACGTGCCCAGCTCTCGGGCAACCTCAATAATCGCCGTTTTATCGGTCGCAATCAGAGGACGCAAAATGGGATGAAATGCAGCATTATTAACGACATGGATGCCTTGCACGGTCTGGGAAGCGACCTGGCCCAGACTTTCACCGGTGATCAGTGCATGGTAGCCGAAACGCTCACAGAGGCGATCGGCGATGCGCATCATCATGCGTCGCGATAAGAGCGTCGTATTCTTTTTTCGGCAATTTTGCGCAATCGCCGTATAAATCTTGACCAGATTAATCATATAGAGGCGCATGGGCCCGACAGATCGCTCCAGTTGCGCCTTCAAACGTTTGGCCTTGTCCTGCGCACGCTCACTCGTGAATGGATAGGAATGAAAATGCACGCCTCCCAAGGCCAAGCCGCGACGTGCTATTTCGTAGCCAGCAACGGGCGAATCGATGCCGCCCGATAACAAAAGAAGGCCACGACCGCCGGAGCCGGCCGGAAGCCCGCCCACGCCTTCATAGCGCTCGACGGAAACAAAAGCATCCTCCCGAATCTCCACCGCCAATGTAATCTGCGGATCGCGTACATCCACACGAAGAGAAGGAAAATCCGTCAACATCCAGTCCCCCACGATCGCGGCAAAGTCCGGAGACGGGATGGGAAAGGTCTTGTTGCTGCGTTTCACTTTCACCTTAAAGGTTGGCGTTTGATCGGCATCCGTTTCCGCCAGCTTTTGCGTCATCAGGGCGCGGCATGCCTCACGAATGGCAGTTTCTTCACAGGCAACACGCAGGCCTGGCGTAACGTAAAGTAAGCCGAAAACACGCCGACAGGCCGAAACCGTTGCCGCCACATCTTCTTCACGCACAACAAAAAACAATTTACCGAATTGCTCAAATTCCTCCGCCACGTGGATATCCTGCAAGGCACGATGCAAATGGCGTTTGATTGCCGCCACGAACATGCCCCGATTTTTCCCCTTCAGAACCAGTTCCCCGTAGGAAACGGAAACCACCGACTGCATGCCGATGTGCTTTTTTTCGTTCATGCCTTTCCTCCTGTAATGCGGCGAATTTGTTCTACAGAAAATGTCAGCCGATCAAAAAACGGATCCACTTCTTCTTCCCGATTTTCTCGGCCGAACGACAGACGAACGGCCCCGTCAAGATATTCCTCCGGAAGATGAATTGCTTGCAGAATACGGCTCACCTTTCCTTTGCTGCAGGCCGATCCGGAAGAAAGATACATCTCTTCCTGTTCCATAAAATGGAGAAGCACTTCGGACTTGATGCCGGTGAGTGCAAAATTAAGAATGTAGGGACTTCCGTTTTCCGGACTGTTGATGTGAACCCCCGGCAAGGCTTCTGCCCGCTCGCGTGCACGCTTTGCAATGGCAACCACATGCGGATCATACGTGCCTTCCCGATGCGCCTCCATCTGCGCCAGCGCCTCAGCAAAGCCGAGAATATAGGGTACATTTTCCGTGCCCGAACGCCGGTTCTTTTCCTGTCCGCCACCGGTAAGAAGCGGCGACAAGGTGGTTCCGGGACGAACATAGAGCAGTCCAATGCCTTTGGGCGCATGGATTTTATGGCCGCTCGCAACATACGCATCACAGGAAAGGGCGGAAAGACGAACCGGAAGTTTTCCCAGCGCCTGTGTGCCGTCCACCAGATAGAGGGCATGCGATTGGCTTTTGACGATCTTTCCCACTTCCTCCACCGGAAAAATGGTTCCCAGCTCATTGTTGACATGCATTACGGCAACCAGAAGCGTCTCTTCATCCACCAGGCGTTCCACGTCCGAAAGGAAAATTTGCCCTTGTTCATCGACGGGAATCTCGCGCACAGCAATGCCGAAAGACGAAAAAAGCATCGCCGTTTCGTGAACGGCTGCGTGTTCCACTGCGGTGAGCACAATATTCGCTTTCGTCTCATCGCTCGCACAATCGGCTCCGGGACTCTCCATCTGTCCCACATGACCACTTTTATGCTGAAGCGCCTGCATAAGGACGCTTCGCATGACGGTATTGATGCCTTCCGTTGCACCGGAGGTAAAAAGCAAGCTATTTTCCGGGGCACTGAGTATTCCGGCCATACGTCCGCGTGCTTCTTTCATGGCTTTTTCCGCTTGAAAGCCAAGGCGATGCAAAGAGGACGGATTTCCCCATTGATGATGCAAGGCATCGGTCACCACGTTTGCGACGTCCGGCAGGACGGGCGTTGTGGAGGCATTATCAAAATAAATCATACAATCCTTTCCACGCAAGGTTGCGTTGACTATACTGAAGGCGGATACCGCAGAAAAATGCTGCGCTATTCGCCTTGAACGCGACTTCTTCCTTATTCTATACAAGGAAGGAAGGGAGATACAAGATCAACCGTTAAGCAGAGCCGGAACGGTTCTGTCCGCTAAAAAGAACCGGAAAACCATCGCAAGGAGTACACATGCTGCAAGTCATCCGAAAAAATGAATCTTCACCGCAAATTGCGCCGGAAAGTGCCGTTCTGGATATTGAAACGACGGGGCTTCACAGAGCAACGGATGCCGTTTTTCTGGTGGGTCTACAGACGGCCGAAGAATTTCGCCAATGGCTTGCCCCTTCACGCGACGAGGAAGGAGAGCTGCTCGAAGCCATTCGTCCGTTTTTGGCCGATAAAACGCTCATCACCTATAACGGGGATCACTTTGATTTGCCGTTTCTGCAGGAGCGCTTTGCGGTGCATGGCATTGCCTTTCCCTCGACTCTTTCCCGGGACTGGTTTGCCTATCTTCGTCCGCGCCGCCTGTTTTTCCGTTTTCCCAACCTGCGTCTAAGCACATTGGCGCGCATTGCTGGGCTAATGCGTCAGGATCCGTACACCGGCGCGCAGATTGCGACGTTCTCCAAGCATTTGGAGGATCCCGAGGCAAAAGAGGCGGTACTGCTGCACAATGAGGAAGACGTACGCGAACTGGCCCTGCTCCTTCCTTTTTTTCAAGAATGGCAACAGCAGTTACAGCTGGAAGTGCCCATTCGTGCTTCGCTCAAGGCTCTCGAGCCAAAGGGCGATCAAGTTACCATGCACTACCGCAGCGAAATGCCCGCACGTCCGGAATGGCACACGGAAAACAGCTTCGGATCGCTACACTGGGTAGAGCAGGATCTGTACTGTAGCGTTCCCACTCATCGCCTGGATGCGAGCGCCTCGACCGAGCCTCGACAGGTTGCGCATGTTTCTTCGCTTGCTACGCTCTCTTCCCCAGCCAGGTCCTCTTCCGATACCTTGCGCCTGGCTGCGGTAAGCCCTTCCTATGCAGAAGATGCCGCCGTTCCGCCGCTTCCCAAGCCCTTTCTCACGCTTTCTTCCTCGGAAGGATATTTTGCATCCAACTGTCATCGTCTCGTTCGGGATCTATTCTCCTTAGGAAAGGCGTAGCGTTTTTGAGCTGCTACACTTCCTGACAAAGAAAAATCCTACACCAGACGGTGTAGGATCTCTATGGGCCTGAATGGACTTGAACCAGCGACCTCACGCTTATCAGGCGTGCGCTCTAACCACCTGAGCTACAGGCCCATAACAGGGGCAAGAGGACTCGAACCCCCGACATTCGGTTTTGGAGACCGACGTTCTACCACTGAACTATGCCCCTTTACCGATCAAGAGGAGTCTCTTAACCAGTGCTCATTTGCATTGACCGATACAGTATACCAAAAAGGAAAGCGGCATGCAAGGCATAATGGACTTTTTCCTCTTCCTTACGCGACGAACATGGCAGCTACCGATTGCTGTCTAATTCCTCCAGTTCGCGCGCCACATCGCCAATGGTGTGGAGGTTACTCAGTACGTCATCATCAATCTGAATATCAAATTCGTCTTCAATGTTCATGACCATCTCGACCAAGTCCAGAGAATCCGCATCCAAATCGTTGATGATATCCGTATCGGCATTGAGCTTTTCCCTGGGCACTTCCAAATTCTTGGAAATAAGATCAATGACGGTTTCCAAATAATCCATGGTTCCTCCTTCGAACGCATCCGCGATAACACCCGTATTTTACGAACTTCCTATTGCCTTGTCAAGCGCACGCTTCACCGATGCGTCGTCGGCTATTCTTCTCGTTTTTGCCCCCAAAAGAAGACAGCTACCGTTCCGGGCCCCGTATGGCTGCCGATGGTCGTTCCGATGCTGTTGATTTCCACCTTGCCGCGAAGGTGCGGAAAACGCGCTTCAATCTGTCGCGCGACCTCCTGGGCATCTTCTAAACAGGCCGAATGCGATAAATAGCACTTTTCTGCATAGTCCTTTCCGTCATCCGCAAACTGTTCCATTTTGTCGACAACGGTTTTAAACACTTTTCGCTTGGTGCGAATTTTTTCACGCACCGTTAAGCGACCGCAGGAATCCATGTTCAACAACGGACAAATGTTCAGCATCTGCCCGATGGTACCGGCAGCCTTGGAAATTCTTCCTCCCTTAATATAAAACGAAAGATCCATGGAAAAAAACCAGTGATGCACGCGCAACTTGTTCTCTTCCGTCCAATGGTACAGCTCATCGATGGACATTCCTTGATCCCGAAGGTGCGCCATGGTATCCAGCAGTAAGCCATAGCCCGAGGAAGCGCCTAACGAATCCACAATGTACAATTTTCGTTCCGGAAATTCGTTTAGCAAAATTTCTTTTGCCAGATTCGCCGAATTCAAGACACCGGTAATGCCGGATGAAAGGCAGACATGAAGCACATCCAAGCCCTGTGCCAGGAAAGGTCGAAAGTAGGCGACAAATTCTTCCACGTTGATTTGCGACGTCTTCGTTTCGGTGCCATCCGCCATGCGCTGATAAAAATCGGAATACGAGATGCTTTCCCCCAGGTCATCGACATAGGTCACGCCGTCCATTTGATAGTGGTAGCAGATATACTTTACGTCCATCGCATCGAAATGCGCTTTGGAAAGATCCGCCGTGGAACTTCCGCTTACGATATACTTCGTCATGTTTTCTCCCTTGCTGTATTCTTGACTCGACAATCGAGGTTAATCTAATGGTTCGATATAGAAACGCCCTTCCAGCTCTTCCGAATCGAAGATATTCATGAACACCGTTTGTTCCGCTTCCTTCAGGTAACGCTTAATAGCCGGCATATCCGTCTTGCTGACGACGATGTAAATCAAATAACGCGGTTCCTGGCTGAAATTGCCGACACCCTCAAAAATCGTCACGCCGTGATTCGTCAGGCGCTGCAAATCCGTTGCGATCGGCTCGCATTCATTGACAATAATGAAGAGCGTTTTTCGCTGGTAGCGGGCATGCAGGCGATTGACCAATATGGTAGAGCCAAGCTGGAAGACCATGGAATACATGGCCGCTTCTGCACCGAAGAGCGTTCCGGAAATGAGAAGCACCACAACGTTGAATACAAAAATGTAGTTCCAGGTGGCAATATTGTATTTTGTGGAAGCGATCATCGCGATGAAGTCCGTGCCGCCTCCGCTCGCATTGGCATTTAAAGCCACCGCGGCGGAAACACCGTTGAACACCGCGCCGAAGATGACGTTCAGTACCGGATCAGTCGTAAAAGCAAATTTCGGCAAAAGGTCTACAAAAAGCGAGAATGCAATAATGTAGACGATGGAAAATGCAAAAAACTTCCTTCCGACGATAAAAAAGGCCAATATTGCCGGCAAGATATTCAGCGCGATATTAAGCACCGAAAAGGAGACATGCCAACCGAGAAAGGACTGAAAAATATTCTGCAACAGCAGAGAAACGCCGCCAAATCCGCCCGGAAGCATGCCGGAAGGGTGCAGAAACACATTGACGCTGAAAGCGCAGAGAAATGCTGCAAGCAATACCTTAAACAATCGCCATCCGTCCTTCTGCATCGTTTCCCGAAACGGGCCAAACATCTGAAACAGTGCGCGAGCGGTAAACTTTTCTTTCTTTTTTTCCGTAACCGGCATTGCATTTTTATCCTTCATCATGCACACCGTCCTTTCCCTTCACCCGTTGGAAATGGCGAATTACCCAACGCTTTCCGTTGTATTCACCCTCGCCCAGCACACTCACAAACTGAAATTCCGGGCTTTCATTCAGATTTGGAATCCAGGTATCCGCCTTCGCGTATTCTTCATCCAATTGTGTCAAGATCACTTCGTCGATCTCCGTCCACAGCGTTTTCACGAGGCCGCCCCCGCCAATGTGAAACACCTTCCGCGACCCGTCCCCGTTCACCTTACGAAGCAGCTTTTTGAGTTCTTCCGGGCTATGCACGACACGCAGTTCGTCACTTTCTTGTCGTTCTCCGCGCGTCAACACGATATTCAGCCGTCCCGGCAACGGCCTCCCGCCGGGCAAAGACTCGAGCGTCTTTCTTCCCATCACAACAATATTTCCCGTGGTGGTCTCCTTAAAATGGCGCAGATCCGCCGGAATATGAAACAGCATATCGCCTTGATAGCCGATAGCATAGTGCCGATCACATGCAATGAGCAGTATCATAGTTCCTCCTGATGCTTCCTACTTCGTTTGGTTCTATCATACCCTGACATGGCGCTTCCTGCCTCTTTTTACAATAAAAAAGCCGACGGATGCCGGCGCGAAATTCGCATGCTCGAAAAGCAGCTTGCTCAATGCTTCCCGCCATACAACGAAAAAGGCCCGGACGAAGCCGGACCTTTGACAGTGCCCAGAGCAGGAATTGAACCAGCGACACAAGGATTTTCAGTCCTTTGCTCTACCGAGTTCCAGACCTAACACGGCGATTGGCTGCGCAGCAGACAGAGCCGATGTAGGTCTGATGCAAAGGCCGCCCGTGAAGGCGAGCCTGCGAAGCCTGAACGGCTTGCGGCCGACTGCTGAGCTATCGTCGCACGAAAAAAGCTCCGCCGAAGCGGAGCCCCCTATGCCCAGAGCAGGAATTGAACCAGCGACACAAGGATTTTCAGTCCTTTGCTCTACCGACTGAGCTATCTGGGCATATGTACCTTTCGATACGAAAGATAGTATATATTAAGTTGCTGTTCGCTACCACCCTATTGGATAGCGAAGGAGACGCCCCTAAAGGGGCGAAGTGGTCAACATTTGGGCCATCAGGGACTCGAACCCGGGACAAACCGGTTATGAGCCGGCTGCTCTAACCAACTGAGCTAATGGCCCGAACATCGGAGAAGGAGGGATTCGAACCCTCGCACCGTTCATCACGGTCTACTCCCTTAGCAGGGGAGCCCCTTGAGCCACTTGGGTACTTCTCCGAATGGCGGAGAGAGAGGGATTCGAACCCCCGTGAGCTTGCGCCCTAACGGTTTTCAAGACCGCCCCGTTATGACCACTTCGGTATCTCTCCAAAGCTGACCCATCGGGGATTCGAACCCCGGACACCCTGATTAAAAGTCAGGTGCTCTACCTGCTGAGCTAATGGATCGTACTGGGGTAGCAGGACTCGAACCTGCGAAATGCTAGAGTCAGAGTCTAGTGCCTTACCGACTTGGCTATACCCCATCATGCAACACATTCACTTGTCAACTGGGGTAGCAGGATTCGAACCTACGAAATGCCAGAGTCAAAGTCTGGTGCCTTACCGCTTGGCTATACCCCACTAACGCGCCCACGAGGATTCGAACCTCGGACACACGGCTTAGAAGGCCGTTGCTCTATCCAACTGAGCTATGGGCGCATAACCAGGTCCTGCCGGATCTCGGCCCATCCCTATGCCCATCGTCTTTTGGTGACGAACCGGATCGTCTCCGTGCTCGCGTCATCAAAAGCTGGTGAAAGGACTTGAACCCTCAACCTACTGATTACAAGTCAGTTGCTCTACCGATTGAGCTACACCAGCATTCCCTTACTTGCGCAAAGGATAACGACCCGGATGGGCTTCGAACCCACGACCTCCAGCGTGACAGGCTGGCATTCTAACCATCTGAACTACCGGGCCAGAAATGGACGAATGGGCGCTACAGGGCTCGAACCTGTGACCCCCTGCTTGTAAGGCAGATGCTCTCCCAACTGAGCTAAGCGCCCATTGATTGACCCTACCCGGATTCGAACCGGGGATACCGCCGTGAAAGGGCGATGTCTTAACCGCTTGACCATAGGGCCGCATTAAAGTTACTGAAACAGTATAACAAGGCCTTTGCCCCTTGTCAAAGTTTTTTTCGCGACGGGATGATATGTGATACGCAGTCACTTGAAAAACAAAGTCTGCAATGCAAACTTTAGTCTCGGGGCATCTTGGCTAGAAAGACCGCGGCTTTTTTAAAGACCGCGGCTTTTTTTAAGATGGTAATCTCCTCTTTTAATTCCGCGATTTCTTTGTCTTTTGCGGCTTCCCTCTCCTGTTGCGCACGGGTGAACGTACTCTCGCGTTGACAAAATTGTTGGATGTTATTCGCTAAGCCCATTTCCCCATATTTGTGATATACGTCTTTCCCGCGTAAAAGCGTCGATGTTCGAATATGGTATTTTTCCGCAACAAGAAATTCTTTGCCTTCCAATTCCGGCTTTAGCGCCTCTTCCACGACTCGTTTTCGAAAAGATTTTGTGTATCTTCGTTGTGCCATGTCCTCCTCCTTACGCCTTTCTTCATTGTATCTTTTTGTTCTGTAACGCTCTACTTTTTGGGGGACATATCAAAATGGGGAAATGACCCGTAAGCCTATGGGGAAAATTACGGGTCAAAATGGCGAAACGGGGAAATGACCCGTAAAGGGATCGCGAAGATTACGGGTCAAAATCGCGAAGTGGGGAAATGACCCGTAAGCCCTTGGGGAAAATTACGGGTCAAAATGGCGAAGTGGGGAAATGACCCGTAAGCCTATGGGGAAAATTACGGGTCAAAATGGCGAAATGGGGAAATGACCCGTAAAGCCATCGCCAAGATTACGGGTCAAAATCACGAAATGACGAAATAACCCGTAAAGTCATCGCCAAAATTACGGGTCAAAACCGAGAGGCGACAAAATGGCCCGTAATCTGCCCGCGGGCACCCATAAGGAGCCGGCCTGCGGCCGGCGTTTGTCAACCGCCGCCGAAGGCGGCTCCGCCTTCCGTCGCGCAGACCGTAGCATTCCTCGAAGTGCTTGGAATGGCGCAAGACCGTTCGTCTATTCTTTGCGCATCACCTTCGGTCCGCGTGTGCGGATCAGGAAGAGAGCGAAGGGCAAAAAGAGTGCAAAAAAGCCGATAGAGAGAAGCGAGAAGGTCATGGGCGAAAACGCGTCATCCAGGCGAGGAGCGCCGAAAAAGCAGAACATGTACACGAGCGCATTCAAAAAAGAAGGCGCAAAAGAGGTGATCGTTCCGGCCGAATCATAGGGCTGAAATACGTAGTAAATAAACAACGGATAAATAGTGAAAAATCCACCATTTGCCAGCGTTAACAAAAGCGCAGCAATAAGCAGCTTGGTGGAAAATTTCAGAATCAGCCCATTAACGAAAACCAGGACTAGCACCAACAACGTCGGTAGAGCCATCAGCTTCCAGAGACTTATCATGCGCAGACGAAACATCTCCAACAAGGCCTTCTTCTCTTTATAAAAGCTGTAATGCAAAAGGCTCTGATCGCAATTAACATACATCGCCTTGGTTAGTCGGGAATAGGAACAGAGAAGATACATGAATGTCGGCAAGTAGTACACCAGAAAGGCCGGGGACTCCCCGAGCTGAACTTTCCCGGCAAAAAACATGCTGATGCAAGTTAAAACCAAGCCAAAGACCAAGCCGATTCCTGTACGAATCCAGATCGGGCGTTCAATAATGCGTTTATGACGCGCAAAAAACATGGCATTGAGGTAGGCATAGCCGGTTTTTCCCTGGACAGATGCAGCGGGCGCTGAAGGCGTGGTAGATGCCGCTGATGTGACCGGTGCACTCGGCGTAACAGACGCAGCCGGAATAGCGGACGTACCCGACGTAGCGGACGTGTCTGACGTGGCCGACGTCGCTGGCGTTTCGGACGCAGCCGACGCGACAGACGCATCCGGCGCATCGCTATTTTTCAGGTCTTCGTCTTTTATGCGTACATCATTTCCATTCGCCTCGCGAAGGTCGGCAAGAGAATAATGCATATCGCCGCTGACTTCCATCAGACGAGCAAAATCCGTTTCTTGTAGAAAATAGCGCACGGAAAGAAGCGAGGGATAAGCCAATGCGGCACTGATCACCCAACCGAAAAAGGACGGCATGACATTCCATTTACAAAGCATTGCGACGACCAGAGCGGTTAATAACAGTCGAAGAGCCACAGAGGCCAGCTGCCGCCCCGCACTTTCCGTCTTATGAATTCTGAGCTTTTTCTCATAGTTGTGCTTCGCAAAGGCCCACTCCAGAACAAGGACGGCAAGGCTCCATCCGATGGCATCCAAAATCGACCAGGCCGGCAAAAGCAAGGAAAACAGCACGCTCCAAATAACACAGCGGGAAAGAAAATGCTTTAGCGGCTCAACAATGCTCAGCAGCACCACGCTGCGGTGCATATCGAGATGGAAGTAACGTTGCCAGCCATAAAGGGTATCGCCTTCGGAAACCACACGAGACGTTCCCCAACTCGTGAGCAGGTAAACCACGACAAATCCTCCGGTTTCCGCCAAATAGGCAGCCGGTGACAAGTCCGAAGCATACGGAGGAGGTCCAAAAATCCAGCCTCGTAGCGACGAGAGAAAGAACGTGGAAACCGCTAAACATAGAGCGGAGACGACCGCTGTTTTCAACAGCTCCACAATCACCATCACCAGCGGGCTGAGTGCCCGACTGACCTTCTTGAATAGGGCAAAACGATAGTGTTCGCCCAAAAATGACCCGATGAGCGGCAACCGACGCACCATCAACACCAAACCGTTGAGGAAGCTGTACCAGCTGATCATGGTGACGAGAAGCATGTCCTTCCAGAGACGCTTACTGTTCATAGGTTCCCTCTTCCGTCAACAGATGGATGACACGATTTTCCATGTCCGCATCCTGCAAATCCTCGTCCACGGCCAGCAGTGATCCGTTTTTCAAAAGCACCACTTTATCGCAAAGATCCTTGGCCAGCTGCAGAATATGGGTGGAAAAAAGGATAATATGCTCGCCACGAATACGGCGAATCCATTCCTTCATCTCGTGCTGCACCACCACGTCCAGGGACGTTAACGGTTCATCCATGAGAATCACTTGGGGACGCAAAATCATGAACATGAGCATCTGGATTTTGTTCTTCATGCCCGTGGAATAGCTTTGAATCAAGCGGTCGCGGTCATCTTCTGCAAAATCAATCTGCGAAAAATAGTCATCCACATCGATCGCGTGGCCGATTTTTTCCTGATTGGCCTCTACAAAAAACTGCACCATCTCGCGGCCGGTAAGAAAATTCGGCAATGTCGGCTCGGAAACCATGAAAAACACATCTTCCGGAAGTAGAGGCCGCATTTTGCCCTCTTCCTCCAGCATCACGCGCCCGCCATCTTTGGTACGTTCACCGGCGATGAGCGAAAAAAAGGTCGTCTTGCCGGCGCCGTTGCGACCCAAAAGAGCATAAACCGTGCCTTGTTCAAAGACGCCGCTCGCTCCGCGCAGGACGTGTTTTTCTCCGAACGACTTTTCCAATTGTTCCACATGTAAACGCATTTACAACTCCTTCATGATCAAGTTTAAGCTCGAAAGACACAGATTGTCGCAGACATAGCGAATGCGATAGTCCTCCGGCAACAAAAAAGCATATTTTACCTCGCCCAGCATCCGAGAAAGCATGGCGGAATCTTCCCGCAAATAGGCAGGTATGCGGCGCAGCAGTGCATCGCCTTCTTCGGAATACGCATGGCGTAGACGCAGTACCGATCCCTTTAACGCCTCGCCGTACAAGCGTCCGTGACGGCCATCCCAAAAAATAGCGGGATGTGGCATTTCACATAGGGCACGCAGCAGCAAAAAGAGCGTGCGCTCCGCACATGTGCCCAGAAAAAGGGTCAACGCCGGTTCCAACGCCGCATTTTCGTCCCATTGTATCATAGGAGCGGACGACCACCGAGACCGCAAACGCAAAAAAGCATCCATCGCCTCGGCATGGCGGCGGACCGCTTCCGGCGGATGATAGAGCACGTTAAGCATCCGTTGCCGCAGCAAAGAAGAGACATCATAGGCACTGCCGGAAAACAGAGGCGCGCGCCCTTTTTTCGCCGACACCACAAAAATTTTGCGTGCCTTTTCATCCACGGTTTCGATTTTCCAGACGCGCCCGGCAAGCAGAACATGCGCTCCTTCGATCGTCTGTGGCGTCAGGGGGATCGAGCCAATTCGTTCCTTTCCGGCTAATACGGTAAAATCCTGTGGCGTTTGAAATTGCGCATAAAAATCGCGCCGTGTGGCCACGCGCTCGCCCGCAAGGCCCAAAAATACTTCCTCTCCCTCTCCTTCGCTTTGTTCCAGAAAATCTTCCGCAAGAAGATGGTCCAAGATGGCATCGATATCGGCTTTCGTCAAAAACGAAAACACCGGCCATTCGGAAAGCGCGTACAAATCCGAAAGAGAAAGGCCGCATCCTTCCAACGCCATCGCCAACACCTGATGCGCAAACACGTCGTAGGGATGCGCAAGGGGTTCAACAGGCTCCAGCGTTCCTTCCTCCACCATGACCAATGCCGTCACGGCCTGCAACAAAGCCTCATCCTCGGTGGTTAAGAGAAGGACGCGGGCCGGCTCCGGAATCCTTTTTCCCGAATACGGATCGACCGTTTCTCCGCGGCCGCTTCGACCCAGGCGCTGTGCCAACGAGATTGCCGAAAAGGGAGCGTCCACCTGACAAACCGCATCTACTGCACCGATGTCGATGCCGAGTTCCAGCGTAGACGTCGCGCAGAGCGCAAAGCGCGAAAATCCACCCTTTGCCCATTGCTCCGCTTCCTCACGCAATGCTTTTTCCATGGAGGCATGATGCGCCATGACGCGCACAAAGAGTTGCTCGTGTGCGACGCGCTCCTGCAGAGCATGCGCAATTTCCTCCACCCGGCGACGGGAGTTGGGAAAAATCAACAGGTTTTCCGTTTTCAGATGGGCAAAAAGAGCGTCGTAGAGAGCCGATTGTGCCGAGCTATCCTCCTCGGCCTCCCTTTCCGCTGGAAAAAGATGAATCGAGCTTTCGATGGTGCGTTTCGTGCGATCCAAAACTAAGCGGGTGTCTCTTCTCGGCGGAAAAAAGCGCTTGGCATCATCATAATTGCCTTCCACGAGTGTCGCACTCATGCCGATATAGCGCGGATGCGCACCGCTTCGCCGTTCGAGGCGCATCAGAAGCGAGCGCAACTGCACACCGCGGGCACCGGAGAGAAAGCTGTGACATTCATCTACCAGCACCCAATCTAAATTGGAAAACAGCAAGGAAACACGTTCCGGATGCGTGTCAAACATCGCCTCCAAAGATTCCGGGGTGATGAGGACAATGCCGGCCGGATGCGCCAGACAACGCCTCTTCGCCGCTGTATTGGCCTCGCCGTGCCAGGCGGTGACCGGAACGCCCAGCGCCTTACATAACGACCATAACCGATGGGTCTGGTCATTGATGAGTGCAACCAGCGGCGAAAGCAACAGAATACGCACGCCCTCCTGCCAGGAGGACGGTTCCACCAGAGACATGGCCGGCAAAAAGGCGGCTTCCGTCTTTCCAGCCGCCGTCGGTGCGGCGAGAAGGAAATTGTCTTCCGTTTCCGTCGCGACACGAATTGCCGCTTCCTGAATCGGACGAAGGGCCTGCCAGCCCTGTTCATAAATATAATGACGAATAGGCTCCGAGAGACGCCCAAAGGCAAACACCACAGTCTCCTTTCCATCCTGGAAAACGTGCAAGAGAACACCGGAATTTTCAAGCCGTTACAAAATTTCCATTACAGAATTTCAATCTCCGCATCGTCCCGGTTGTCGGGATCTTTTTCCACCCGACCAAGCGAACCGAAGCGACGCGTTAACAGTTCTTCCGCCGGAATGGTCGGATTCTGCCTTGCCCATTGGAGAAGTTGCAAGAAGTCCTTAATAACGGCACGAGGCGTGAGAAATTCCGCCGCGCCGGGACGATTGAGTTCGGCTTGCATGAATTGGGCAATCTGTTCTTCTGTGAAGGGCACTTCGGCGACGTCGTAACACGTGTCGAAAATGGTCTGCAATTTTTCCAGCAAGGTATAGATTTCTTCCGGCGTGAGGGGTTTTAAGATTTGCACGGTTGCCGTCGTATCGACCAGATCGCCTACATCCGCTCGTTCGATGCCGAATCGACCTTTTAAAGCACCGTAACTGAACATGCCGCGACGTTCGTCAAAGACGGTTTTACGCGTGGCTGCCAAATTGATCCACAGGCCGGGTGTATTTCCGCTTTTCGTCTCATTATAAAGATTCAAAACACGTTCGTAGTTCTGCTCCCGCGTCATACTGCGCGGCAATTTATACAGGTTCACGCATTCATCAAAGTTGACGACGAATCCGCGATAGCCGAGAAGTCGGAACAGCTCGCTCCAGCTGAACAACGCTTCGGTCCAATTGTCATCCGTAATGATCTCGCCCACACCAAGGGTTCGTTTGGCCTCGGTTTTGGTGGGCATGTGGCCACTGAGCCAGCGAAGCGCCATGGCTTTTTGGATGGGATCCCCCGCCACAAGCGCTTCCATATAGGTTGTCAATACTTGCATGAGCGTAAAGCGCAACCCACCGCCGGCAAACGTCGCCAATCGTTCAAAAAGATAGGCGCCGATTTGCGGATGTTCTTTTCCTTCTTCCGCATACCAGCGATCCAGAATGGCAGCGAGTGCATTTCCGGAGAGGAAATCCCTCGTTTGCAAGCGATGAAAGATTTCCTGATAGAGAGCCACCCCTTTCCCGTCGGTGGCGTGAAAGCGGCGGCTCGGCGTCAAATCCACCGTCGCCGTTACCATATTCATGGGCAGCCCCAGCTGTTCGATGGTGCGAAGCATGAAACTCTTTCCGGATCCAAAATCGCCCACCCATAAACGAAATTCCGATGCGCCTTCTCCCAGACGGGAAAGGATGGAGACGACTTCTTCGACTTCCTGACGGCGGCCGACCAACAGATGCTGAATACCGACGACCGGCACCACGCCTCCTTCGAGGGCTTGCAGAATTTGTTGTGCCTCTTCACGCGAGATGGCGCGCGCCTGTTCATTCGTCATGCGTTTCCTCCTTGTTTTCCGTGGTCAACAGACGGTCTACCATGGCAACCGTCTGCGCTAATTCCTTTTTTGCCTCGTGAATACGACTTCGATTCAAGCGAAGCGTTCGCACCTTTGGACTTTGCCACGCTGTAAGCTGTTTGGAAAGCTCGCTAACCCAGTGCGGCGTCCGCTCCGAAAGATTCTGAAGCCTCTCTCGCAATTCTTCTTCCCAAGAGGGATCCACAATTTCCCGAACGGCGCTCGCCGTAATGGCATCCTCTTTTTTGCGCCGCAGAGCGAAAAATCGTTGCAGACGCAACAATGCGGGGCTCTTCGATTCCGGACTTCCTCTTCGCGTTAAAAGCGCATGAATCTCCTTCTCCCCCATTTCATCCAAAACCGCTACTTGTTTATCCTCGTCCGCCAACAAAAAAATCCATTTTTGGCGCAGTCGCAGGGAGAGCTTTTCTTCTGTAGGTAGTAAGCGAAAATCTTCTTCCGTAATGGGCGGAAGGGAGGTCTCCCGTATCGCTTTCATCACTGATTCCTCAAGGGGCTTCGGCAAACGACGCGCCACTTCGCGTCGATCGTGCTCCGTTTGAATCGGTGCAATGCCCGCGATTTCCACCCGGACGCGTTCTTCTGCCAAGCGCAACAGGCTGTCCACGATCGTATACGAATACGGATTGATGGCAACACTGCCGCCGGCCATGGCAAAAAGATAATCGCGCATCATGCGATTGTTCCAACGAATGGAGTCGTCCCGCTCAGCGGATTCGATCACATCCATAGCAGCATTGTAGAGAAAGAGGATACGTATGACCAGCGGCGGAAGCATCCATGCTTTGCTGAGCTGTGCCGGTTTTTCCTGCAAGCGACGAATGGTTTTTCGGCTGACCGGATGATGATCGCGAATCACGCCTTCCGGATCCCACCAAAGAATCGGCCTGCCTTTGGCATCCAATCCGAAATAACGCAAGGTCTCCTCATCCGCCGGAGGCAGATGCTCCGCCGCTCGATTTAAGAACGTCACCAGCGTATTTTTTCCTTTCGCGCCCAAGGCAAAGGAAAGGTAGGCGTCCTCGGAATAGCCGCTCAGAGTGCTGCCGCGATGGTGCGCACAGACGATGTCCTCCGTCAGCACATACAATCTCCCCAGTAAATAGGAGGGAAGGCGGTCGACGGGTGGCATTTCACCATCCTCCTCGGCCCCGCCCCGCGCCAAGCGCAGGGCATAGGCTTTTTCGGCCGTCTGTTCAAAGAGACCGTCGATCTGCTGTTGAAGCTGTTTCGTCGAGGGCTTAGCGGTATGAGGCGCATCCCGCAGAAGCTGCGCCTTCCAGAACCCTTCCTCGTGCGGTTTGGCCACCTGAATAAAACGCTGTTGTGCCGAAGGGGAGCGTGTTACAGGAGATTGCGTTGCAGACGACTGCGCTACAGGCGATTGTGCCATGCGCGCCTTTGCTTTTTCCTTGAGCTTCGGATCATGCAGTTGCGCCAGCATCCAGGTTGAAAAGTCATCTCCCATGCTTCCCTCCTTCCTATCACGTCAAACATCTATTCTTTCTATTCTACCGCATAATAAAATCGTCTGCGATGACAGCGATTCATTGCCGCTATGAAATGAATCCAATTACACGACAGAAATATCAAATCCACCCACCTTTAGGTATATCTTTGACGTATGAAAGCATTTTTCTATTTAAAATCATAAAGGTTCCTGAAATAAAAATAATCCAATCTCCTAACCTCTCTAAAATCAAAAAAAGGTGGCTTGCATGTGAAATCGCATGTAAGCCACCTTTTAGGTCATCGTATAATCCGAATTCTATTTGTTTTTGGATCTTCTAGTATTGAGAACAAGCATTCCACATGCTGCCATTATTAGCCCTAAAGTATAAACGTATGGTATTGCGTTATCGCCAGTCTTTGGTGCTGTCGCATCGGATGCAATCTTAACTGGCTTCTTCTGCCATACTGCAGTAAATGTGTGATTCCCTTCAACTAAATACTTATCGCCC
This sequence comes from Murdochiella vaginalis, assembly GCF_900119705.1. Lineage (GTDB taxonomy): Bacteria > Bacillota > Clostridia > Tissierellales > Peptoniphilaceae > Murdochiella > Murdochiella vaginalis. The sequence continues at coordinate 1,526,072 of NZ_LT632322.1, forward strand.
GGTTGATACTTAGAGCCCTTCCAATATAGGAAAGTATAGCCATCTTTTGTTGGAGCAGCTGGAAGTGTTAGGTACTGTCCTTTTTCTATCTCATAACTCTTTGCAGCTGTGCTACCGTTCCAATTTCCACCGCTAGGATCAACTGTGATCATAAATTTCTCTACTGTCGGGGTTATTCCAGGCGTTCCAGGATTCGTACCTGGATTTGGTGTTCCGGGATTGGTTCCAGGAGTAACAGGCTTAGCTTTAAAGGTTACAGTGACATTTACTAACCTATCCGGCATAGTGAACTTGTTATTTGTTACCGGTACGTTGCTTGCACCGTCATCCATAACATTGATTTCATCTATGACATAACCATTATCAGGGGTAATGGTTAGGGTAACTGTTTCACCTTTCTTTGCTTTCGCTTTATCGGCTGTTACAGTGCCGTGTGTTGTTGGGGCGATGTTTACATCATGAGCTACTGGAATAACTGCTTTGTCTTTCCAAAGTGCTTTAACCGTAGTATTTGCGTTGACTGTAATGCTGTCGTTTGGTGCCTTTTCAACGCCGCCTACTTCCCAAGCCTTAAACTCTTTTCCTACGGGTGCGGTAAATTCACAAGCGGGTAAAACATAGGTTTCGCCTGCTTTTTTGGTAACATCTGCCATTGAGCCGCTTCCGCCGTTTTTATCAAAGGAGATTTTAACTTCATCCTTGTGACTTATGTTTAAGGTTACCGACAGATTCCTGCCTGGTCTCGCTTCATAGGTGTAAGTTACCTTTGATGGCTTTGTGCTGTCAAGCTTCAGGGTGTTTCCCGATACACTTGCACCTGCCCATCCGCTTGCCTTTGACGGGTCAAAGTTTCCGGGTAATGACTTAAGGTCAAAAGTCATCATGTTTTTACCTAATGTGATGTCAAATTCTTGATCATATCCGTGGAAAGCTTTGATTAGTGGGTTCGCTGTAAGATCCAGGTTAGTCAGTCGGTTTTCATAACATGCAAGGTCTTGCAGTGCCGGGTTATGACTCACATCCAGATTAGTCAGTTGGTTATAAGAACAATTAAGATATGTCAGTTCCGGATTATGACTTACATCAATGGCAGTCAGTTGGTTAAAATTGCAAGTAAGCCCTGTCAGTGCCGGGTTATGACTCACATCCAGGGTAGTCAGTTTGTTAAACATACAATTAAGCTTTTTTAATGCCGGGTTATGACTCACATCAATGGCAGTCAGTTGGTTACGATCACAATCAAGATATGTCAGTTCCGGATTATGACTTACATCAATGGCAGTCAGTTCGTTTCCAGTACAAACAAGGTATTCCAGTGCCGAGTTTTTACTCAGATCCAGGGTGGTCAGTTCGATATTGAAACAACCAAGTTTTTTTAATGCAGGATTATGACTTACATCTAAGACAGTCAGTTTGTTACTATCACAATAGAGCTCTGTCAGTTCCGGATTATGACTTACATCCAAGGCGGTCAGTCGGTTATAACCACAATCAAGATCTGTCAGTGCCGGGTTATGACTTACATCTAGAGCGGTCAGTTGGTTATTATCACATTCAAGAGCTTGTAGTGCCGGGTTATGACTCACATCCAAGGCGGTCAGTTGGTTATATCTACAAAAAAGCTCTTTTAGTACCGAATTATGACTTACATCAATGGCACTCAGTGCGTTGTCAGGTAAAAGAAGAGTTTCCAGTGCCGGGTTATGACTCACATCCAAGGCGGTCAGTTGGTTATAACCACAATTAAGATTTTTCAGTTTCTTAAAATGTTCCACCCCTTTAAGGGTTGGGATATGTTTATCTGACACATCAATCTCTGTAACCGCATCAAGTTCGCTTTGTGACAAAATGCCGTCATTGTTCGTGTCGAAGTTTGCAGATACATAGGCTCTAAAAGTTGAATCCGGGAAATTTGTGACGTCAATCGCAACATCTCCCGGTTCCGCAAACGCTGTCATCGGCATAAGTGACAGGCAGAGTAAAACGGACATCAAAATGGCAATCAGTGTGCTTTTCTTTTTTATTTTCATGATAAAAAACCTCCTTTTGATTTTTCATCTCAGAGGGAGGTTGCTTTTGTTAGCGGTTGTTCCTTCTGAGTTTTTTTTTCTCATAGTTTTTTTTCTTAAAAGAACGTCCACTGCTTCTTATATAAATCTACTGCATTGCATATAAAAAGTCAACGTTTCAATCAAAATTTGATTAAGATGAAATTTTGCTCATTCTTATTCTATCCATGGCTCTTCTTGCAAAGCCAAACCGTACCCCGTTTTCCTCGGTTGCCCTACAAAGGAGATCCTTACAATAGCCACAATTCGTTCTGCAGAGAAATGGATTCGATGCGGTTCTTTTTGGCACGTTCGTCCAAGTAGACTATAATAAGACCATTGGAAACAAAAGGAGTGACGCTTGAAAACCATACTTATTCTCTGCGGCGGGCGATCCACGGAACACGAAATCGCCTTGCGTAGCGCAAAATCGGTGATTAACGGCTTGGATCGCAAGGCCTATCACGTGGAAGTCTGTTATATCGACAAAAAAGGACGCTTCCTGCCTCTGGGTGCGCTTACCCATATTGAACACGAAGAGGAACTCGTCCGCACCAGTGACCGTTCGCGCTTGGAAACCATCAGCGACTTTTGCCTTCTGGTCGAGCGGCTTTCTGCGGAAAGCGAAGCACTTATTGTTTTTCCCGTCCTGCACGGACAGACGGGAGAAGATGGGGAAATTCAGGGCTTTTTACAGACATTGGGCGTGCCCTATGTCGGCAATCGTCTGACCACCAGCGCGCTTTGCATGGACAAGGGCTTCGCCAATGAGATCTTTCGCGCCTGCGGCCTTCCCGAAGCGGATTATCTGGTCTACACTCGCACGCAGTGGGAGGCGGACGGAAAGAAAAGCGAGGCGCTCGCGAAGCGCATTTCCGATTCCTTCGGTTTTCCCTGCTTTGTAAAGCCGGCCAACAACGGTTCCTCGGTCGGCGTCAGCCGCGCCACAGAAGCCACGCTTACCGACGCTTTGACGGAGGCCTTCCGCTTTGATCGGCGCATTGTGATCGAAGAAGAAATTCAAGGCCACGAGTTAGAGGTCTCCATCCTCGGAAACGCGCATCCCAAGGCTTCCCTTCCCGGAAGCTACACCTCAACGCACGAAGTGCTGGACTATGAGGCGAAATATAACGATACCTCCACCAAAGAAAACGTGCCGCATCCGCTTTCGCCGGAAATGACAAAAGCCGTACAGAAGCTGGCTTTGCAAGCCTACGAAGCCCTCGGCTGTGAGGGCTTTGCTCGCGTGGATCTTTTCCTTGGTGACGACGGCAAGCTGTATCTCAATGAAATCAACACTTTCCCCGGCATGACGCCCTCTTCCCTTGCACCGAAGCTGTGGACGGCGCTGACGGAGATGACGTTTCGCGACTATCTGGATGAATTGATCGCCTATGCGCTCGAATCGGAAGCAGCGCAAAATACGGTGGAAACCTCTTGGAGGCAAGCATGAAACAACAGACTTTAGGCCAAATCGCTTCTTATGCGAATGCGACGCTTTCACCCGCGGCCGATGCGAACGCCCCGGTGCGCTCTGTTTCGATTGATACGCGCACGCTGAATATCGGCGATCTCTATGTGCCCATTATCGGGGAACGCCTCGATGGGCATCGCTTCATCGACATGGCTTTTGAGAAAGGCGCTGTCGCGTGCCTTCACGACGCAAAGCACGTGCCTGCCGCGGACGACACCAGAACCTATCTTGCGGTGGACGACACCACCGAAGCCTTCACCCGTATGGCGGCTAATTACCGCGCTTCTCTGACAACTACGGTCATCGGCATCACCGGCTCCAACGGCAAGACGACAACGAAGGATATTGTGCATTCCGTTTTGCAGCAAGCCTTTCGCACCGTGAAAACCACCGGCAATTTGAACAATGAAATCGGAGTGCCGCGCACCCTGCTGCAAATTAATGAAGATACGGAAGTTGCCGTTGTGGAAATGGGCATGAGCGGATTCGGTGAAATTTCTCATTTAACGAAGATGGCGCGCCCACATATTGCCGTGATTACAAACGTCGGCGATGTGCATCTCGAGCAGCTCGGATCACGCGAAAATATCGCCCAAGCCAAGTTGGAGATTCTGGAAGGCATGAAAGCGGACGATATTTTTCTCTACAACTATGATAATGAGGTTCTCCGTAAAGCGGTCGCTTCGCGCACCATTGTCCCTCGCGTAATTTCTTTCGGTACCGATCCCGAAGCGGATGTGCGGCTTACTTTGGATCGCACGACGCCAATCAGCACTTCGTTTACACTCGACGGAAAATCCTTTACCGTTGATCTTCTGGGCGCATACCAGATGTATAACGCTGCCGTCGCCGTCATTATCGCCCGCCTTCTCGGTCTTAACGACGACACGATTCAGGAAGGATTGCACGTCACGGATCAGACCAAGTGGCGTACCGATTTGGAACATTTTGCCGGCTTTGATATTTTAGTGGACGTTTATAAATCCAACCCGCCTTCGCTGGAAGAAGCGCTGCATACGGCGGAACTTCTTCATGGATACAAAAAGAAAATCGCCATTCTCGGTGATATGCTCGAGCTTGGCGAACAGGAAAGCGAGTTGCATCGGGAAATCGGCCGAAAGATTGATCCGAACGTCTTTGATGCGGTGCTCTTTTATGGGCCGCTGTCCAAAGCCATGATGGGAGGCGCCGCCGAACATTTCGACGCTTCACGTCTTTTCCACTTTTCCTCCAAGCCCGATCTGGTGGACAAAGCCAAATACCTCATCGAACGTAATTCCCTCGTGCTCATTAAAGGTTCACGCGCCATGCGCCTGGAAGAGGTGGTGGAAAGTCTTTCGGGTGTTACGGTGTAATGAAACAAAAAATGAGATTGCAGAGTGATGCGTATCATTATGCAATCTCATAATTTTTCGTATAGAAACATCTTCGTCTTTCAATCATCCAACTATTTCGCCAGCTATCTTAAACCTAAGCGACTCTGTTAGTTTGTTTTTGGCGACCCAAAGTAAGCTAATAGAGTTGTTCCAACTCTTGCACATATCGGATAAATTTTCCAATAGGCCAAATTCTATCCTGTCGACTCCTTGGATAAGTGGATATATAGGGCTTCGGAACAACAAGAACAACCTGTTCCGCTTGCATCTCGTCCAACTGTGCGGAAGATATTCCTTGCTGTAGCGTACAAAGATATTTTTTTCTATCTCTCAAACGATCCGCCTCGTTTAACACCTGCCTCCAGCGATCTTTACATGTTGTTTTTGCAGCAAGTGTACAAATGTTATTAATAGAAAACAACATGTCATGATATGCCTCGACAGACGGAAAAATAAAATCTGGTCTTTTGTTTCCCTCTGTAACGCCCTGTGCCGTGTAGTTGATATTATATCCGTCAAAAAGAGCTGAAAGGTGATTCTCCAAACTCTTTCCGGCTCGACTCTTTCTACGATTCAGAACCTTATTAGAAAAAGTGATGAAATCATCAACAGAGGAGAAGCCATTCTCAATAATTCCTCCATACCTTGCTTGTTCCAACATCTTAAAAAGCCGATATTCCTCTTTTATCCAATCTATTAAAATCGTATCGGGATTGTCGTGAATGGAATTACTTGTTGGATCAACTTGAGCGAATATACTTCTTGCCGCTTCAGACATTTCTGTAGAACTTGGAAAAGCAACCTCTAAATTTGAGATATAAGTATCTATTGCGTTTTTCTCAATGCGCTTAGCGGCTATTCGTTCGATTTTTATTAGGCTATTCGTTTCCGCCGGCGTAAGGCCAAAGGAATCCAGAAATTGTTGAATGGTATCCTCCGTGTTCAGAATAAATGCCCCAAACTCACGATCAGAAAATTTCGTGAGAATAAATAATGCACCAGTAAACTCCGGTCCAAGAAGAGAAAACCCTCTGCCGAACTTTGTGAGTCTGAGTTCATTCTTGCTTTCATACCAAGTAAAAACGCTCTCTGTTATAAAATCATCCTGCCATTTCACCGAAATATCTTTTTTTAAAATATGATTGTTTTTAATTTCTTCCTCCGTGAAAAGCATTTCTCTAGCCGATTTGGAGATTAGAATGCCAAACTGATGGCCTCCCGTCTCTCCGCTATCATTGGCTGTCAAAAATTTACAAAATGCCTGTTTTGCTTCAAGGGTCGCATCTATTGCAAGAGTCAACGTTGATTCCATCGTCAGACCGCCTTAATAAATTGATCTTGTTTTTTGTTTTCTACGGTTTTTCTGAGGTTTCTTTGTTCAAATATTTCTAGTTGACCGGCAATACGTTTTGCAATCTCACTCATTAGCGGCACAACAACCGAATTGCCAAACTGCCGATATGCTTGTGTATCGGAAACAACGATTTTGAACTCATCAGGGTAGCCTTGAAGCCTCGCGCATTCTCTAGGCGTTAATCGTCTAGGATTTTTATTTGATTGCGCAATCAAAATTTCTGACCCATCTTTGTAATATCTAGCACTCAAAGTTCTGGAGATGCCTTTTGGATCTGCAATTCCAAATCCAAATCCATTACCTGCCGCGCGATGTTTCGCTGCATAATTCTGTAAATACTGCCATAATTTATCAGAAAGAGTATATTTCTTGTCCACATGATCCTCAAGAATATCTTCCATGACTTTTTTTCTGGTAGGTTTCTTGACAGTAAAATCAAAGCCCAGAAGTCCCTTATACCTCCTACGATCAAAACCGACGATCAAGATTCTTTCCCTATGTTGTGGAACAAAATCCTGTCCATCCATCACCTGATAAAAAATGTCATACTCCAGCTCATCCAAAGATTGCGTAATCACTTTGAACGTTCTACCACGATCATGGCTTTTCAAATTCTTTACATTCTCCAGCAGAAATGCCTTCGGGCGCTTTTCATTCAAAATACGGCATACGTCAAAGAACAGAGTTCCTTGCGTTTTATCCTCAAAGCCGGTAGCACGACCAAGGCTATTTTTTTTCGATACCCCTGCAATAGAAAAGGGCTGACAAGGAAAGCCGGCTACCAGCACATCATGGTCAGGTATCATCTTTGCATCAACCTTTGTTATATCATCATCCGGTTTTTCCCCAAAATTAGCAAAATAGGTCTTCTGACAATACTTGTCCCACTCATTGGAATACACGCAATGTCCGCCGGCTTCTTCAAAGGCAAGGCGCATCCCCCCTATGCCGGCAAAAAGATCAATAAAAGTAAATAATGATTTCGTTTGTGTTGGATTATTTTGCTTGTTTAACAATCCCATGATGGCATTTGAAACAGTTTCCTGCATAGTCAGCTGAGAGTCAACAGAATATTTTGCAAGTGCCTCATAAACAGCATCATCTATTCGAACATGCACTTGTTTCGACATATAAGCCTCCTTATGGGATGTATTGTATACCATCTTTTTCCCCATAATGATATCACTTCGCCGAATAGATAACAACATGATAATAATCATCCTATATCGTATTTTATTTTCTCCGTTCGACCGGATGAAGATCAAGTACGGGTTGTCTAAAACAATGATTAAAGAAAAGAACGAACACAGCTATGACAGCAAACCCACTAAATGAAGTACAACTCCGCTCATTGCGGAAACGATAACGATGCCGATGACGCCAAGACGTTTTTTACGATAGAGCGCAAAGCCGATCACAAAACCGATCACGCCGCCGAGACTGAGGGTGGAAAATTTCCAACTTTCTCCAATAAAGAGCGAAGCGCTCATCATATCCAAGGCCGCAAGCCCCACCAGAGAAACAATGGCGGGTTTGAGGCCTTTTAATATGCGATCCAGCCACGGCATTTCCTGATGACGGGTGAAAAGAAAATAGCCCAGGATCATCATCAGAATAAATTGCGGCGTAATATTGCCCAGGGTGGCCACAATGGCACCCGGAATGCCGGCCATTTTGGTGCCGATAAAGGTTGCGGCGTTGATGGCGATGGGCCCCGGCGTCATCTGCGAAAGCGAAACGAGATCCGTCAAACCGGCGGTGGAAAGCCAGCCCTGCTCATGCACGACGTACTCGGAAATGAGCGGCAAGACCGCATACCCTCCCCCGAAAGCAAAAGCGCCGATTTGCAAAAAGACAAGATAGAGCGTCCAAAGAGTCATCGGATCCTCGATTCATCTACAAAGGAAAATAGCAAAAGCCCGAACAGGCCGGAAACAGCAATGATGAGGGCGGCATTCAGATGAAGGAAAAAGCCGGAAACAAAGGCCCCCAGCATGATGCCGCTTCCAAAAGCGGGATGTTTTTTTAAGGCAACCTTTCCCATGTTCCAGGTGGTCAACAGCAGGACAGCCGAAATCGCTCCGCCCATGACCGAAAATGCAGCACTCACCCAAGGATTGGTGCGTAAAGACTGATACACATAAAAGAGCAGCGTAATGACCAAAAGGCATGGCAGGGTGGCTGCGAAAAGTGCCACCACCGCCCCGACAGGTCCGCAAAGGCGATAGCCGGTAAGAATGGAGGTGTTCACCGCCATCGGTCCCGGTCCGGACTGCGCCAACGCCGTTAAATCCAACATTTCCTCTTCTTCAATAAGCTGCTTATTGCGCACAAATTCATCGCGAATGACCGGCACAATGGTGTAGCCGCCGCCAAACGTGAAAAGATTGATTTTAAAAAACGTCAAAAACAACGTCCACAGAGAAAGTGCTCCGGTGGGCGTTGTTTTTTTGTGTTCTGTTCTCTTGTTTCGTTCCCCTTGATCCATCGGGAATGGCCTCTGTTCGGTCATGCCTTCTCCTTCGATGCTTTACGACAACAAGCGGTGCGCTTCCAACAAGGAAAGAATCGTCTCGACACCATCCGAAAAAACAAAGCTGCGTTGTCTGCGCTGCATAACATCGCGTTGATTCATGATGGTGTTCACCGCAGAAAGGAACTCCTCCGCTGATGCCTCACGCTCATCGAGCACTTTGGCATAACCGGCGCGTTCAAATTCCCGCGCATTTTCCACCTGGTCGCCGCGACTGCCCTTCCAATATGGAATGAGCAACATAGGCTTATGGTAGTAGAGATATTCAAAAATCGCATTCGAACCGGCACGCGAAACCACAATATCCGCCATGGCCAAGGCATCATTCATACCTGCTTTGATATAGTCCACCTGATGATAGCCCGGACGCTGGATGGCGGAATCGCCTTTGTTGGCGCCGACGCCATGCAGAATCTCAAAGCGTTCCAGCAGGGAATCCAAGTTCTCCCAGACCAGCTTATTGAGGGCATCCGCCCCTAAAGAGCCTCCTAAAACCAACAAAATGGGCTTGTTGGACTGCATGCCGAAGCGAATACGCCCCTCTCGTACCGATCCGCCCTGAATCTGCGGACGAATGACCGGGCCAAGATAAAAGGCTTTCTTTGCGGGTACTTGCGATGCCGTCGATTCGAACGTTAAAAGAATCCGTTTCACAAACGGCGCCGTCATCTTGTTGGCCAGACCGGGCGTTAAATCGGATTCATGGCTGATCACCGGAATGTGGCGCATTGCTGCGGCAAGCACAACCGGAACCGAAACAAATCCCCCTTTGGAGAACACGATATGCGGTGCGATGCTCTTTAACAAGTGTCTCGCTTCCTGGACGCCGGAAAACACATGTCCGACATCGAGCACATTGGCAGCAACATTCTCCGCCGACAGATGGCGACGGAACTTTCCCGTCGGAATGGCATGGTAGCGAACGTCCGGGTAATCCGCAAGCAGGCTTTTCTCGATGCCGTTTTCGGAACCGATATAATGCACTTCCCAGTCCTCTTCTTTAAGACGGGGAAGGAGTGCCAAATTTACGACAACATGACCGGCGGATCCCCCGCCGGTCAAAACAATACGTTTTGCCATCATCCGCGCGATTTCTTCTCAATGCGATCGCTGCCGAAATACGGGCGAAGCGCGTCCGGGATGGTGATGGAGCCGTCGGCATTCTGATAATTCTCCGCCACGGCCGCCCATGTGCGACCGACAGCGAGACCAGAGCCATTGAGCGTGTGTACAAAGCGAACATTGCCCTGTGCATCGCGGAAACGGATGTTGGCACGACGAGCCTGGTAATCTTCAAAGTTGGAGCAGGAGGAAATCTCGACATAGCGCTGATAGCTCGGCATCCAAACCTCAATATCATAGGTTTTCGCCGAGGAAAAACCGAGATCGCCGGACGATAACGTCACCACGCGATACGGAAGCTCCAGACGCTTGAGCACTTCTTCGGCATCATTGGTCAATTTTTCCAACTCTTCGTAGCTTCCTTCCGGATGCACGAACTTAACCAGTTCCACCTTGTCAAACTGATGCTGGCGAATAATGCCGCGCGTATCGCGTCCGGCAGAGCCGGCTTCCCGGCGGAAGCAGGGCGTAAACGCCGTCATGTACTGCGGCAGATCTTTTTCATCTAAAATCTCATCGCGGTAAATATTGGTCACCGGCACTTCCGCCGTTGGAATGAGGAAAAGGTCATCTTCGTTGCAATGATACATATCTTCTTCAAACTTCGGAAGCTGGCCCGTCCCGGTCATGGAAGCACGATTGACGAGATACGGCGGTGCAATTTCGAGATACTCCTGATCAATGGTGTGCAAATCCAGCATGAAGTTATAGATGGAGCGCTCCAAACGGGCGCCCTGTCCCCTCATGATGGTGAAACGCGCACCGGAGAGCTTGGCACCGCGATCAAAATCCAACAAGGAAAGATCCGTGCCTAAGTCCCAGTGCGGCTTGGGTTCAAAATCGAACGCAGTGGGCTCGGAAAAGCGGCGCATCTCCACGTTATCGGTATCGTCTTTGCCGAAAGGAACGGACTCATGCGGCACGTTCGGAATGGAGAGCAGCTCCATGCGCAACTCTTCCCCGATAGCACGCAGCTTCTCGTCATCCGCTTTGATGTCATCGCCCAGAGCGCGCATACGTTCAATCGTTGCCGAAACATCCTCTCCCGCTTTTTTGCGCAGCGGAATCTCTTTCGACACCTGGTTGCGTTCGGCCTTTTTCGCTTCGACTTCGCTTAGCAATGCACGGCGTTCATCATCCAATTGCAAGGCCTTTTCCACCGAAAATGATCCCGAGCGACCGGCCAGACCTTTTTCGACCTTTTCCCGCTCTTCTCGGATACGCTTGATGTCTAACATGAGTTCCTCCTCATTTTTTTGCAGCGCCAAGCTGCCATTTCTGCCCTATTATAGCACGGAACCTCGGGCCGTTTTCCGAACCGTGGCCGGTTCCATCCGTTTTCCTTCGTTATCGTTGGAGATTTCGAAGCACCCGATCTTTGACCGCTTGCGGCAATCCTGCCGAAACCACCTGAATGGGACAATCCACATAAGGATTATTTTCCAATCCCGTTTTCATCATCTCGAGGGTAATCACTTCGTTGGCTTCAATGAACGCGCCGGACGGTCTTCCTGTCGTTGCATCCAATCCCGAAGGTACATCCACGGAAATGGTGTAGATGCGCGATTGGTTGATGTTGTCAATTACGATGGGAGCAACGCCTTTTAACGAACCCTGCAGTCCCGTTCCGAACAGGGCATCAATGATCGTATTGTACGCGTTGATTTCCTGAAGCATATCTTCAATTTCTCCCAGGGTCTCGACGCGGCGCAAATTCTTTGTCATGTGCTGCAGAATGCGCCGATTGGTCAGCCAAGCTTCTCCGGGATGCTCGCTTTCTCCAACGAGATAAACCATCACCTTTTTGTCCCGGCCAAGCAGATGGCGTGCCAAGGCCATGCCGTCCGCCCCGTTATTCCCCGGACCGCAAAAAACGGCGAAGGAATGCCGTGTGCTCAAGTCCAGACAGCGCAGAATGTTCAGCGCGGCATTTTCAACCAGAAGCAATTCCGGAATTTCCAATTGTTTGATGGCAATTTGTTCCATCTCTCGCATTTCTTCTGCACGCACGCTTTGCATGGCGCCTCCCTTCTTATTGCCTGCGCAGATCGCTGCCGAAAAGCGCAAAAGGAATATATTCTCCGGCGATGCGCGACGCGATGCGCTCGCCGTAAAGATCTCCCAATTCTTCCAGCTGCACATTCGAAGAAATAATGGTGGGCAATGCCGCGACAATGCGACCGTTGAGAAGTTCAAAAAGTTCCGCCCGCATCTTGTCCGTTAAAAATTCGGTGCCGAGATCGTCAATTACCAGCAGATCACACGAAAAAGCAAAATCATGCTTGGCACGATCGCTTTCGGTGCGTTCTCCTGCATAGGAAAACGAATACGTCGTAAGAAATTCCAACAGCTGCGGTGCCGTCTGGTAATAGACCTGCACGCCGCGATCGAGAAGTTCTTTCACAATGCAGTTGAGGAAAAAGGTCTTTCCGGTTCCGGTCGGCCCGTAAAAATACAGATTGGGCGAACGCCGTGAAAAGGTGGGAATATACTCCTCCTTCATGCGCCGCCGCAAATCGGCCATGTTTTCAAACGGGCTGCATGGCTCATCGCTCTGACGATCCTGCCGAAAAAGTTGCAGGTTGAACGTTTGAAAGTTCTCGACTTCGACCCGCTTGCCGATGGCGCTCATATCGTAGCGTGCTTCGGCCAACAGGCGATTACGGCAATGGCAGGAAACGCCGTTGACAAAACCTTCATCATGGCAATCAGAACAGACATAATCCGGCAAAAACACCTCGGCAGGAATGCCCAGTGCCTTCCACCCGGCTTGCTCCTCTTCTCGACGACGGCGAAGATCCGCCTCCGCTTCTTTGCGCTGCTCTTCGTTCATGGACAGGATTTTACCCAACAGAGCGCGACCTTGCTGTAAGCGCTCTCGGTGGATGCGTGCCATGTCCGGATACTTGGCATAGAGCGCTTCCACGCGGCGATCGCGCTTTTGCACCGCTTCTTGACGGCGTCTCGCTAAAATATCGCTGACGTTTCTCATGCCTCACCTCCTGTGTTCTTTCCGGAAATATCCTGAGCAGAGGGTGAAGACGATGGCTCACCTGCTCCGCCATCTCCGCGAAGACTGCGTTTACGGGATTCTTCCAGCTTGCGGTTCACCCATTCCTTGCGCTCTTCCCGGCTCATGCGCGTATCGTTTTGCGCAAAGGCCGGCTGTTTACGTTTTCGTTTCTTCGGTCGATTCATTTTTTCTTGATCGACTTTCGCAAAATAGGCATCCAGTGCCTTACGGTCGGTAATCTGTTCAAAACGCGCCCAATTCTCGATCACCGCAACCACATAGTTGACGGAGCGGGAGCCGACCTCATTTCGTTGGCAGGCGCTTTGATAGGCATATAAAAAATAATCGGGCGTAAAGGCATACTGCTCCATGACCTGCAAAATGAGGCGCAATTCATTTTCTTTTAGGGCGACGCGATAACGGAGCCCCTCCGACAAAAAATCCTCCAGCGCATCGAACATATCCGCTTGCGAAAGCGCGCCTTTCTGAGAAGATCCCTGCGTTTTCTCGGATTGCAGTGTCTCACATTGCGGTTCCTCAGATTGTGGCTTCGCGGATTGTTCTTTCTCCACCGACGGTTTTTCGGCAGGCATTGCTGTCGTCGTTTCACCGATGCCTGCCCACAACAAGAGCATGGAACGGAAAATCAATCGGTCGGGATGATTCGGATCCGCCACCACCAGTCCTTCATCGATCCAATACGCAACCGCTTGTTCGACGGCCTCCGCACTGAGCCCCAACAGGTCCGCAAGATCGGTTTCTTCCACGTGTTCATCCGGACGACTGTAACAGGCTTTCCAGCCGGCAAGATAGACGCGTAATGCCTCTGCCGGAGCATGGGAAAGGTAGGTATCCAAAAATATATTTTCCACCGGCGTCGTGCGAAAATCTACACGCGACAATTCAAATGACGCTTTCATCGTGCTCCTTTCTTTCTCGCGAGCCATGTCCTCTATCTTTTCCAAGTTATACGGTGGGATCGTCCTCCCGATTCAGATCTTTAAAGCGGGTGAGATAATCCTCAAAATAGAGTTCAATCTCCCCCGTCGGGCCGTTACGGTGCTTCGCAATGATCACCTTGGTGATGTTCGGCCGTTCCGTATCTTTATCGTAATAGTCTTCGCGATGCAAAAGCATGACGACATCCGCATCCTGTTCAATGGCGCCGGATTCACGCAAATCGCTCATCAAGGGGCGCCCGCCTTCACGACTTTCCGCCTTTCGGGAAAGCTGCGAAAGCGCCAGTACGGGACAGTTCATCTCTTTCGCCAAGCCTTTCAGGCCGCGCGAAATCTGGGTAATCTCTTGCTGCCGATTTTCATTTCGCCGCACATCGTCGGCATTCATCAATTGCAGATAGTCGACCATGATCAAGTCCAAGCCTTGTTCCATTTTTAGACGACGGCATTTCGCACGCAACTCCTGCACAGAAATGGACGACGTATCATCAATGTAAAGTGGCAAATCTGTTAGCTTTTTCGTCGCTTTCCAAAGCAGTGACCAATCCTCCTGCGTCTGTAAATCACCGGTGATGATCTTTTGCAGGCCGAGGCCCGACGCCATCGCAAACAAGCGCTGCGTCAGCTGCATTTTACTCATTTCCAATGAAAAGACAGCTACCTTGAACGGATGATGGCCTGCTTCATCCTGTGTACGGGCCACATTATATGCAATGTTGAGTCCTAAAGCGGTTTTCCCCATGGATGGGCGCGCTGCGAGCAGGACCAAGTCGGAAGGGTGCAGGCCAGCAAGCTGATGATCCAGCCATCGAAATCCCGTAGGAACCCCGGTAATCGCGCCCTGATTCACAGCCAATTCCGAGATGCGTTCCAAGGTCTCTTGCATGGTCACCCCGATCGGCGTCAGGCCAATGCGCGTACGATCCTGAGAAAGCTGTAAAAGCTGTTCTTCTGCAGACTCCAGTACTATTTTGGAGGGATCGCTACCGTCGCTTGCATGCGCCGCGACATCGTTTCCGAAATGGATGAGTGCGCGCTGCAAGGCATGGTTTTTTACCACCTCAATATAGGCTTGGAGGTTGGCAGAATAGAACGGTTCACTGGTAATCTGAACAATGAAATCCATCCCACCAATTTCCTGTAGCTTTTTTTCGCGATCCAGCTCTGCGACGAGCGTTTGCAGATCAATGGGCTCATGGGCGCGGTTGAGCGCAAGCATCGCCTCATAAAGAATTTGATGCTTGGGAAAATAAAACTCTTCCGTCTTGACCTGTTCAATGACCGTGTTGATCATCTTGTCATCGAACAGAATGCACCCGAGCACCGCTCGTTCGGCATTGGCGCTACCCGGCAATTGTTGGCCCGTCATGTTCTATTCCTCTTCTACGTTCACCTTGAGGCGTGCCGTCATGTCGGCATAAACGCGAACATCGACTTCCCGCACGCCCACTTCACGAATGGATTCTTTCAGTTCAATCTTCTTTTTGTCGATGGAAAGGCCTGCCTGCTTCTGCAGCGCGTCGGCAATATCCTGCCCGGTGATGGAGCCGAACAGCTTTCCGTTTCCGCCACCCTTGGCAGAGACAGATACCGTCAGCGCGTCAATCTTTTTCTTCAGTTCCTCGGCCTCGGCTTTGCGCTTGGCTTCCTCTTCTTCCAGACGTTTCTGTTTGGCTTTCCATTGCTTGACGGCCGCCGGCGTTGCTTCCACCGCCAGGCTGTTAGCCGCTAAAAAGTTGTGAAAATAGCCCGGCTTGCTGTTCACCATATCGCCGGCTTTTCCCAATCCCTTGACATCTTTAAGCAGGATTACTTTCATCCTTTTCCTCCTTTAAATAAGCAGTAATTGCCTCTTCCAATTGCTTCTGCGCTTCATCCAACGTTGCGTTAAGCTGTGTCGCTGCGGAGGTCAGATGACCGCCTCCGCCCAATTTTTCCATGATCAGCTGTACCGAAATATCTCCCAGGCTGCGAGCGGAAATGTGCACTCGCTTTTTTGCAAGCGTCAAAACAAAGGATGCCTGGATGCCGCGAATGCCCAAAAGATCGTCCGCCGCCTGTGAGGCAATGAGCGTCGATCCTTCCATATCATGCGGAAAACGTCCAATCATGATGTCCGGTGTAAAATGTATCGCCCCCACCAAAATTTCAGAACGATACCGCATCAAATCGAAATCGTCTTTAAAAAGCTCTTTGATGACGACCGAATCCGCGCCCTTTCGTTTGAGATATGCCGCCGATTCAAAGGTGCGGGTTCCCGTTTGATAAAAGAAATTCTTGGTGTCCACCGTAATACCCGCTAACAGCGCTTCCGCCACCACTTTGGGCAGCGTCATGTCACTGTCTTGATAGCTGATGAGTTCCGTCACCATCTCGGACGTCGAGGAGGCATACGGTTCAATATAGGCAATTTCCGCCCCTTGAATATATCCTGCGCCACGACGGTGATGGTCGATAATGATGACGCGATTGCCTTCATCCAGCAGCTTCGGCTCTGCAGTAGCGTCATGGCGATGATTGTCCAGTACCACAATGAGCGATTGCGCATTGCGCAATTCCAAGGCGCGTTGAGGACGGATAATGCGTTTTGCCAAATCAGGCGCCTCATCGGTGACTTTTTTATACAGATTTTCAATGGACGCGGTGACCTCATCCAACACAATCCAGGCATCGCCGCCTGCCTGCTCCGCAAACGTGAGCATGCCGAGGCAGGAGCCAAGCGAGTCCATATCCGCATTCTGATGCCCCATAATGAGCACGTTGGAAGCTTCTTCGACAAACGAACGCATGGTATTGGACATCACGCGCGCTTTCACCTTTGTCATGCGTTGGGTCGCCTGATTCTTTCCGCCGAAATAATCCAATTGCTCACCGGATTTCAGCACCACCTGATCGCCGCCACGCGCAAGAGCGACGTCGAGAGCGGAGCGGGCTTCCAGCATTTTTTGTGCCGGCGTATCCTCCCCGTAGCCGACACCGATGGATGCCGTCGGGCGAATCGCAATGAGGCCTTCCATCTCGGTCTTCAGCTGTTCCAAAAGCCGGAATTTTTCTTTCTTCATCCGATCCAGTGCCGCTTTTGTGAGCACCAACAGGTATCGATCGGATTCATATTTGATAATGGGCGCATCATAATCCGCCGCAAAACGGTTGATCAGCCCATCGATTTTGGCGAAGGCGAGGGGACGATCTGCTTCGTGCATCGTGGCACGTACTTCATCATAATTATCCAATACGATCACGGCCAACACTTGTTGTTCTTCCTGGTAGCGTTCGCGCACTTCCTCATCCTCGCTGTTATCCACGCCATACAGCAAGATCAATGTTTCTCCCTTCGGAGAACTCGTCACATTGTTGTAAAACAGATAGATGCGATCTCCGACGGTCACGCGAAACGGTGCCGCATTTTTTCCGATCAAGGTCTTAACCGGAACATCGGCAAACAGCTTGTCGTAAGCCTGCCCGAGCAAAGAATCCTGAATATGGAACAATTCTTTGAAATACGAGTTGTACCAGAGGAAAAGCCCGTGCTCATCCAAAACCGTCATGGGGAAAGGCATGCCGAATACCGCATTTTTTGTCACTTCGTCAAAATGCAGGTCCAGCGTTTCAATGGCATCCACCACAGAGCGTTGTGCTTCCCGTTCGCGCAGATAGCTGTGTGTGCTGAGAAAAATAGTGCCAACAAAGCCAGCCACACCGGCGTATGCATTCCAGAAAAACAGTCCGCACGTCATCAACAGCCCAACGATTGAAACAACCAGCACTTCTGTCCAAAGTCGTTGTTGTGCATTCTCAGAAAAAATATCTCTATTCATGGCTACCTCCTTCGCCTGCCGAATTCCGCTCATAGAGGAAACTCAGCAGAAAGCCGATAAGAACAAAGAAAAAGGTTAAAAACACGAAGATAAACGATGACAGGTAAAGAAGCGCGCGCAACACCTTGGGCACATGCCGTCGAGACAGTTGTTCATCAATGCGTGCAATGCCATGAAAAGCATAAAGAACAAGCACGGCGATACCAATGTTGGATCCCAGATATGCGAGCGGTTCGAGCCAAAGAGAAAGGAGCATTCCGAGGGCGACCAAGGTAAGCAAAACGGCACTGATCTTTCGCGTAATTTGAAACTGTGCGAAGGAAAAGCGCGCCACATCCTCTTCCGTCCGGGAAAGCAATAAGCGGGAGAATAATGAAGTCGTTGTAGCGGTCAGTAATCCTTCAACAAAGAATAAAGCAGGCAAAAGATTCAACATCGCTGCGAAAAATTGCCGTAAAGTCACTTCCGAACCCGCGGGCAAGGCCCCTTGTTCTTTTGCCAACTCCATCACCTGCTTCGAAACGCTTTGCATTTCTTCACGTAAAAGTGCCATGATATCCCTTCCCGACACCCATTGCTCCACAAAAAGCAACAACACGCATAGGGCCGTAAACAGGAGCGCCGGAAAAACAATCTCATGAAACAACGCTTTTCGTTTTCGGATTGCCATTCCGATGACAAACGAGATCACGCAAAAGCGCAACCCCACCGAAAGCCCGGCCTCAACGCCAAAGAGCATCGCCAAGGCCGCGACCGCAAGCATAGCTGCGGAGCCCGCCCAATAAAGCCCGTGCGCAACAACCAGCGTCGTCAGCGGAAAATAGAGTAACAGGCGAACAACGCTGACCGAATGGGCAGAAATATAGTAGATAAAGACGCTGAGCGCTGCAGCAATCAGTGCATTGACCGGCGCCGTCCATTTTTTTGAATCGAATGTCATGTTCTCTCCTTCCTGTCCTATTTTAACATAGTAGGAAGAGAGCAAGGTGATGGGATGACTTTTCTTCTCCGCGTTTTCGTTCTTCTGCCGGGGGAGGGGCGCTGCGTGACCCTGACGATGTTCTATATTACGACTTTATCAGGGTCGATCGGGCCCTGACGACGTTCGATATTACGCTTTTTTCAGGGCTGCCGACCCTGACGAGGTTCGATATTACGACTTTGTCAGGGCTGCCGACCCTGACGATGTTCCTTATTACAACTTTATCAGGGTCGCTGCCCCTGACGACTTTCTATTTTCGCCATTCGTCAGGGTCAATCGGGCCCTGTCAAGGTTCGATATTTTGCGTTTATCAGGGTCTCCGACCCTGACGACTGTCAGTATTATGCGTTTATCAGGGGCGCGGCCCCTGACGACTCTCTATTTTGGTCATTTGTCAGGGGCGATCGGGCCCTGTCAAGGTTCGGTATTACACTTTTGTCAGGGTCGCCGACCCTAACGACTTTCTATTTATGTCATTCGTCAGGGGCGATCGGGCCCTGTCAACGTTCGGAATTTCGCTTTTGTCAGGGCTGCCGACCCTGACGACTTTCCGTATTATGCATTTATCAGGGTCGCTGCCCCTGACGACTTTCTATTTTCGCCATTCGTCAGGGTCAATCGGGCCCTGTCAAGGTTCGATATTTTGCGTTTATCAGGGTCTCCGCCCCTGATAATGTTCTATTTTGGTCATTCGTCAGGGTCAATCCGACCCTGTCAAGGTTCCGTATTTCGCTTTTGTCAGGGTCTCCGACCCTGACGACTTTCCGTATTATGCTTTTATCAGGGTCGCTACCCCTGACGGCCTTCCATTTCAACCGTTTGCCATGGGTGAGAGGTGCTACGCGACCCTCGCTGCCGAGGTTTTTCGACCATCTGCCAGGCACCACGGAACAAACCACGGAGGGGACTGCCTATGCCTATTCGCAATCTAAGCATCACCTATACGCAATCTAAACATCACGAGAACCGTTAACCGCTTTGCTGCAAACGGCCTCGACTGGATACAGCACCCCGCCTCAAAATAACCCCTTTGCCTCAAAATAAAGCATCCTAATTTCAGGGCAAACCAACATCGGCAACAAAAAAAGCCCGCAACCCAAAATGGGTTGCGGGCTTTTTACATGCACTGCACGCCAGCGTTTACTTATCCTCGTAAGGAATA
Source organism: Murdochiella vaginalis (assembly GCF_900119705.1). Classification (GTDB taxonomy): domain Bacteria; phylum Bacillota; class Clostridia; order Tissierellales; family Peptoniphilaceae; genus Murdochiella; species Murdochiella vaginalis. The sequence continues at coordinate 1,545,913 of NZ_LT632322.1, forward strand.
AGAGCGATGTGACGAGCGCGTTTTACGGCGGTGGTCACGTCGCGCTGATGTTTTGCGCAGGTTCCGGTAATGCGACGCGGAAGAATTTTTCCCGCTTCGCTGATAAACTCTTTTACAGCATCGACGTCTTTATAGTCGAGCACGCGTTCTTTGTCTTTGCAGAAAATGCAGACCTTCTTATGCGGTCTGAACTTGCGTTGAGCCATGTCGTCCTCCCTGATGTGTTTCGTTAGAAGGGAATGCGCTCATCATCCACGGGGCTGAAATTGGCATCGAAAAAATCATCGCCGCTATCGCCGTTTTCGGGCGCCGCAGCCTGATTATTTTTTGGAAAATTGTTGGCACCGGAAGCGTGGGAAGCATCCCCGCCGCCGAAACCGTCACGATCCTTCCAGTCAATGAATTCCACAGCGTTCGCAACCACATCCGTGGTATAACGGCGTGAGCCGTCCTGTGCCTCGTAGGAGCCAGTCTGCAAACGTCCTTCTACGATGACCCGTTTGCCTTTGGCCGTGAAATTATTGACCGTTTCCGCCAATTTGCCCCAGCACACGCAGTTGATAAAGTCTGCGGTGGGCTGATTGCGTGATTCCATCTCTTGTTTCTTTTCGCGGGACAGTTTTTTATCCACGGCCACTGAAAAGCGAACCATGGCATTTCCTGTCGTATTGTTGTAGGTCAACTCGGGGTCGCGTGTTAAACGCCCCATAAGCGTCACTTGATTCATCGGTTACCTCCTAAAAGAGTTAAGCCTCTTTCTTTACAGTAAGGTAGCGAAGGACTTGATCCAAAATGCGTGCGCGACGTTCCACTTCAACAACAACTGACGGATCGGCCTCGTAATTGAGGACATAATAGTAACCGTCTTTGTTGTAATGGATCTCGTACGCCAACTTTCTGGAGCCCCAATCATCGATTTCACCGACGGTACCGTTTTGGTTGATGGCGTCTTTAAGACGATCGAGCACTTGATTGCGCTCTTCTTCTTCCAAACCGGCCTTCAGGATGAGGACCATTTCGTACTGATTCATGCGTTTCACCTCCCTCTGGATTTCGCCCCGCTTTTTAACGGAGCAGAGATTACGACCCGACGCAAAAGTTGCGCCAATGTCACCCGCTTATTATATCAAAATCATCCGAATGCGCAACTCCCCTTCCAACGACATCGCTACCTTCTTTTGTCGTTGACGTGCCTAATGCCCAATAGCCCCTCACCGACTTCATTATAGCGCGTGAAAGGGCGGAAAAGGGGCATTCCGTCCGGTTGGTACGCTGTAACACATCGTCGGCAAGGCTTGGCACAGCGCTGGCAAGGCTTGCCACAGCGTCGGCATAGCGCAACGCACCGCTCGCTCACAAGCACTTTCTTAGGAAAGGCGATTCACGCTATCAAATGGGATCTTGCTCGCGCGGATGGCCTCCGCACTTCCAATCGTCACCTTCGACGCCTGCTCCATCGCGTGGGTAAGAAATTCGCCCCACGCACGAAGATCCTCGACGTTCGTTTGCAAGGCCTCCTGCAAGAGTCGATCTTCACGAGTCGGATCGTGATGGCGCAAGAAGTCCACGAGGTCACGACGACCCTTTTGCTCCTCCGTAAGAGGCGTATCCATCTGTCCCACCGCACCGACCACAAAACGATCGATATCTTTCGGCGTAAGGGACAATTCCGAAACAGCTTTTCCAATCGTAGCAAAGACGCCATAGGTAGCATCCAACTGCGGATCGCGATAGGAAGACATCACCACCTCGCCTGTCGCCGTGAAACGGGCGGACTGTCCGTATGCGCCGCCCTTGGCGCGAATTTCATTGTATAAGAGTGCATTGTTCAGGATGTTCGTCAGAACAAAGAGACTGCCGTGCAAATCCTCCGGCTTGATAAAGGGGGCGGCAACCGCATTGTATTGCACATCGGACGTTGCCGAATAGGCCTCGGCCGACCGAGCGGATTGGAAAATCCACTCCTTCTCCTCCGTAGGCGCAGTGGGAATCGCTACAATCGCCTGCTGTGCGCGGGCCAGAAAAGCCTCGCCTTCCTTACCGTGGCCGGTAACGCTGATGACCCTTCCCGGAGCCGAAAAGAGGCGATGGGCGACCTCTTCCAATTTTGTCCGATCCGCTTCGGAAAACTGTTGATTCATCCGCTCCAAAAAGCGGAAATACGGGAATCCCGAAACGGACTGCCGATAGAAAGCTGCCGCACTGCTGTTCGCCAGCGCTCGCTCACTTGCAAAAGCATGCCCGGCGTACAGGATGCGCTGCATAAATGACGTATAACTGATGCGAATCAGTTCCCGGATGCGTTTCGTATCCGTCCACAACGTACGCAGCAACTGTTCTTCAAGGAGAGAAAATGCCCGATCCGTATTTTCTTCTCCCATAACGGACATCTCCACGAGAAGTGCGCGGCAAATGGCCTTACTATCTTCTTTTGCGAAGATGGCCGGCGACATCGTAATCCCACCGGTAAAACGATGTTCCGCCTTGTCATATTCGTGATAGGATTCATTTTCCGTATCCAGCCGGCCAAAAAGGTCCGCTGCCAGCGCCACAAAAGGCAATTCGTCCACCGTAAAGCCGGAAAGGTCGAAGGCAGTGACAAGATAGTGGATGCCGGCCGTGGGCAAATCATGGAACAACAGGGTATCCGCCCCGCTTTTCGTTATGAGCCGCGGCGTCTTTTCCAGTGTTTTCGGTAATACGTCCCTCGTCAAAACCGGAATGGTTGCTTTTTCCTCCTCGGTATCCGAACGATTCTGGCGTTCCCGCAGACGTTCATTTGCAGCAATCAACGCCTGTACTTCGTCCCGGCTCATATTCTCCTTTTCAGTCGCCAACGCGCAAGCCACCTCGGCATCTTTGCGCGCATTCTTGCCGGGTTCCGGGCGATGCACACTCAACACACGATGGGGATTCTTTACCAATCGCTCTTCGATGTAGCGCTCCAGCGCCCCGCCTCGAAGAAGCTCCCGCAGCTCCTGCAGCTGCTTTTCATAATGAAAGACCGGAGCCGGATCCAAGCCATAGATGCCCTCATTGAGCAAGGAGAATAAGAATGGAATCGCCTTCGTCGCTTCGCCATTTTTCTCACGCAAATCAAATTCTATGCGATGCAAAACACCTTCCCAGATTTCCGGATCAATCCCATCCCGGACGATTTGTTCCAGCGTCTCCATCACAATCTGTTCAAAATGCTCTTTTTGCGACGCATCCACATGTTTGACCAGCAACAGAAAGCTAACGTCTCGATAGCTCATTTCCGAGGCAAGGACATCCGCCGGCTGCAGCTCGGCAAAAAGGCGACGTCGAAGCGGCGACGATTCGGCGTCGATGAGCACGGCGCTGAGCATCTGATTCAAGTAGCGCGCGCTGTCCGTGCGCGCTTCATCCACCAGCCAGCTGAGAGCCAAAAAATCTTTGTTTTTTGTCTCTTCCCCATCCGCCACGGAAAAGGTGAATTCCGCTTCCTTTGGCGCAGCAAACGGGATCTGTTTTGCCGACAAGGAATGGATCTTGCGAGGCGAAAAAGCGGAAAAATAGGACGAAAGCAGCGCAAAAACTTCTTTTTCCGGAATCGCTCCATACAGAAATACTTTGGCATTCGAAGGATGATAATACTCTTTATGGTAGGCGCAAAAATCCTCATAACGCAGCGTCGGAATCACATACGGATCGCCACCCGCATTATTGGCATACGGCGTGTCCGGCAACAACGCCTGTTGAATCTGCTGCACCACTTGCTGTTCCGGCGCCGACATGGCGCCGCGCATTTCGTTATATACGACGCCTTTATACGTAATGGGCTCTTCGGGCGAAAAAATTTCCTTATGCCACCCCTCCTGTTGAAAAATGAGCGGATCCTGCACGGCTTGTGGATAGAACACGGCATCCAGATACATCTCCGTTAAATGCATGAAGTCCGTATCATTACGGCTGGCGACCGGATACACCGTGCGATCCGGAAAGGTCATGGCATTCAAAAAGGTCTGCAGACTGGATTTCAATAGATCCCAAAACGGTTCCTTCGTTCGAAATTTACGGGAGCCGTTGAGAACGGCGTGTTCCAAAATGTGCATGTTGCCCGTCGAGCCGATGGGCAAGGTGGGAAACGCGATCGCAAACATTTTGTTGGAATCGTCATTTTGTAGCCAGTACACCTGCGCACCGGTTTTTTCGTGCGAAAACTCTTTATACGTCGTCTGTTCCTCGGCAATGCTCTCCGAGCGCAGCAAGCGAAAGTCATTCATAGAAGCCTCCAAGGGTCATCAGGGTTTGTACGCAATCCGATTTTATATGGTTTCATTATACCCGGTGTCCTCTTGCCCGGAAATGGGTTATCATGAAGGGCAAGTGAAACAGAAAGGAAACCTCATGCTGAAACTCATGTCTTGGAACGTAAACGGCCTGCGCGCCCAGGTGCGCAAGGGCTTTTTGGATAAGCTCGAAGAGCTGAATCCCGATATTCTCTGTATGCAGGAAATCAAGCTGTCGGAAGGACAATTGACATTGGATCTTCCCGACTATGAACAATATTATAATTATGCAGAACGCAAAGGCTATTCCGGCACGGCAATATTCACGAAAAAAAAGCCCCTCGACGTTCAGTACGGCATCGGTATGGCCGAACATGACGACGAGGGACGTGTCATTACGATGGAGTTTCCATCGTTTTATTTAGTTACGGTCTACACGCCGAATTCCAAGCGTGCCCTGGAGCGGCTGGATTACCGCCAGGTCTGGGAGGACGCCTTCCTGGCCTATCTGAAAAAGCTGGAAGAGAAGCATTCCGTGGTGGTTTGCGGCGATTTAAATGTGGCGCATCAGGACATCGATTTAGCAAACCCGGCGACGAACCGAAAAAGTGCGGGATTTACCGATGAGGAGCGCGCCAAATTTAATCAACTGCTGGATCACGGATTTATTGATACCTTCCGTTATTTTTATCCGGACCGCACCGAAGCTTATACCTGGTGGTCCAATTTTGCCAAATCCCGTGAGCGCAACATCGGTTGGCGCATCGACTACTTTTTGGTTTCGCAAGCGCTCGAAAAGCAACTGGTATCAGCCGCCATTCACGACGACGTCATGGGATCCGATCATTGCCCGGTCGAGCTGGTGCTCTCGCTCGCGTAAACTTTCGCTCTGCCCATTCGACGCTAGCGGTCAATCTTTTTCCAGTAGGCTTGCGCTCTCCAAAGCAAGAAGACGATCGCCACAAGGAAAAATACGATCAGCAGGATCGGTGTGCCCGTGTGATAAAGCGGCTCTCCTGCGCCCGCTTCCATGAGAAAAGTACTCACCGGCTCTAAAAAAGCATCCAGCCGCGCCACTGTCTTTGGATGAAACAGCTGGAACGTGTTCACGTCCACGTACCAAGTGGAGAACCTCGTAACCAGCGAGCCCAACTGGTCAAAAGCAAAAAAGGCAACGAGGAAAGATACGACGCGAAGCGCAAACTTTCCCCGGCGAAGAACGCCGCGCGAATAGAGCACTTCTGTCCAGCCCAACGCCCAAAAAACAAGAGCAAGGACGAAGGTCCAGTGCAAGACGAAGAGCAAACAGCGCACGGCAGTCATCCCGGTGAGAAACACAAAAGGCACATTCACGGGATGATAGTTCTCCGCTAACGCTGTAAACGGCTGGAAGCCAAACGGAAAGCCTTCCTCTTCCAACGGGAAGAGAATAAGAAGAAAGCGCATCATGAGAAACGACAGTCCGAAGGAAACCATGAAATTAAGCCATTTCGCGACCATTAGTTTCCATGGAGCAAGCGGAGTGAGGAACGTCAGCAAACCGGATGGCCGGGAAAGTTCTTGACTGACGTTCACAATGACGTAAATCACCGAAGCGGCGACAAAAGCCAACGCGATGAAAATCGGTAAAAGAAGGGGCACCGTGTAGAGAAGTTCCGGATGCATAATCATGTGCCGTACCGTCAGCCAATAAATGGCCCCGCCAAGAACGAGCGTCAAAAAGAACGGCAGGCTACGCATAAATTCATATCGAAATCGTTTGATCATGTTACACCTCCCAGTCCAGGCGATCTTCCACTAAGATAACCGAAAGAATCCACTGTAACATACTGAGAAGAATCATCCCCACCAAAACAGGCACAGACAGCACGGTCTGTCCCGCTTCCGTCATGGTCAGCGGCCATAACAGTAAATTGCCGTCAAAGGTAGGATTTCCCGCCAAAACCAAGGATCGGCTGACAACACCGTTCAGCACGTCCAACACCAAGGGCCAGCGAAAGAGAAGGCGCATGGCAAAAGAATACAACAGCGTCCATATGCCCATCGTCAAAAGAAAGGTGATCAGATTCGCAGCGGAACGCGGAAGGCGCTTACCCAGCGTCGTGATCTGCCCCAGACGGCGGAAGAAAAGTTGTAAAAACATGACCAATGTAATGGTAAAGAATAACTGTACCACCACCGCCGGAACGAAGGACGCCAACGGATAATGAAAATTCTCCCACAGCATCGCTTTGTTAGGCAATTGCCCCGTACGTAAAAAGGAGTCCAGAAAGGTGCATAGCAAGGCACAAAGGCCATATAAAGCCGCACTCACCAGCAGACTTACCAGCACAGCCAGAAGCGGTTTTCGTTCCTGTTCCGGAAGCAAATGGCCGAAGCGGTCATCAAAAACCAGCAATACGGAGCGAAAAAGCTCCAGAAAAAAGGCTGCGAAGAGAACAAACCGGGCTAAGAAGACGGGAACCGCATCGGTGATATCATTCATTTCCGGCATTTCGTTCTTCTGCAAGAGCGGAAGAAGGATGGAGGCGAGCAGAATCAGGACGACGGCTCCGAGAATCAGCCCCCAGCGAGCCGGCCCCGTGCGGCGGCGCAAAAGAGAGTAATAATACTTCATCTTTTCCTCCTATCCGAAAATCGAGCGATAGACATGATCTAAATCCGCCTGCTCTTCTTGGCGAATCTCTTCGGCAACGCCGTAGCGAGCTATCGTTCCTTCGCGCAGGAAACAAACTTCATCAAATATACGTTCCAGATCACGCACCTGATGCGTGGTGATCAGCATTGTTGCTTCATCCCCAAGCGCTTCCACTAAAATGTCGAGAATTTCATCACGAACAACGGGATCCACTCCGCCAAGCGGCTCATCCAGAAGATAGAGGCGTGCGCGGCGGCTCATGACCAGCGCCACAGCGAGACGATCCCGATAACCTTTGGACATTTTCCCGACCTTCGTGCCTTTCGGCAACTGGAAGCGTTCCGAAAGTTCTTCAAAGCGATCCCGATCAAAATCCATAAAAAATGTCTCGTAGTATTTTCGTGCCGCTTCTACGGTCATTTCCTGCCCTAAGAAAAGCGTATCCGGAAGATAGGACACCATGCTCTTCGTCTCGGTTCCCGGCGTGATGCCGTCTATTTCGACCCGGCCCGCATTGGGATGCGCTAAGCCGGCCAAAATACGCAACAGCGTCGTTTTCCCGGATCCGTTCGGGCCCAACAATCCCAGCACATGGCCGTTAAACAGGGCGAGATTGATATCGTTAAGAACCGTCTTTTTCGCAATCTTTTTATATAAATGAGAAATCAACACCACCGGACGATCTTCTTCTGTTGCCGGCTCCGCATCGGTTTCCACAGAGACTTCTGTCGTTTCCTCGATAGCCGACTCCGGAACAGAAATAAGGACTTCCTCCTCTTGTTCATACGTGGTGGGCATTTCTTCCGATTCCGACAGTTCCGACGGTTCCGGCGGTTCCGGCATGATCCATGGACGTGTACGGAAGGTTTGCTGCGATTCTTCTTCGCTCGGTGCTTCAAGCGGGGCCGCTTCCCCTTCTTCCGCAGCCGTTTCGCTGGGCTCTTCCGGCGTTTCCTCCGCCATCGCATCGCCTTGTTCTTGTGTCGGTTGTTCCTCCGTGATGTCGTCGGACGGCAAAACGGGCGCGTCGTCCGCTTGGATGCCCTCCAGCATTTCCGCTATGGTCATCACGTGTTTCTTTTCACTCATGCGATTCCTCCTCTCGTGGGCAACATGCACGCATCGGGCAAATTCTGCAATGCGTTAAATTCGGGGTTGGGGCCGAAAAAGCGCCCTGTTCAATGGCGGCGACCGTTTGTCGAATTCCCTGCAAGAACGGCTCTCGTTCTTCTTGAGGAAAAAAGAATTCTTCGCTGGGATGCTCCGTATCCTCTACGTCTGTATAATAGAGCATCTGCCGTGATATCTCGTCCGCAGGGTCTTGGTTTGCCGCATTGTCTACTGTCGGTGAGAGCAGACAGCGATAAAAGCGCAACTGATCGCGATAGACCGCCTGCTGTTCCGGCGCAGGGCGCGCCGTCTTGAAATCCACGATGCTGTTTCCATCTTCTAAAAGGAGATCAATTTTCCCCTCCAGCAGGTGCTCATCCAAAACGGCATAGACTTCGCGTTCGGTAGCCGTAATCTGTGTCGGCGAAAACGGCTGCGCCCGATGAAGCGCAATAACCTGCTCCTCGGCACGCGCAAGGTCGTCGGCGCACAATGCCGCGCCGGAACGAACCATGCCATCACGGACTAATTGTACCATGGAGAGGACCCATTCATCCGACGGTTTTTCCCCCTCAGCATGCAAAAATCGATAGTAGCGTTCTAAACACGCATGCACGAGTGTGCCGAAATCTGCCGCACGGCTCGGCTTCCTCGGCATGCGCAATTTTTGCAGAAAATAATATTGTCGAGGGCAACGGCGATAGGCGGCAATGTCCCCGGTAAACGTATAGCGATGACTGACCGGTACGGGCTCTGCGGGAAAAAATACACAGGCTTGCACGGTGGAGGCGCTGAGGGCAGGATCATCTTTTCCGTGGCGCACCCCGGTTTCCACCAATAGGGATTTTGCCCTTGTGCGCGCCGTGTACATCAAGCGCGCATGGTCCATCCCCTCGGCGACGCCCGCAGAGAGTGGTGTTCCCAGCGCAGGAGAACGCGTCAGACAGGATATCCCGCTGCGCGAGGAAAACGCACGTCGCGGCGGGGATTCCACTAAAAACACCGCCGAATATTCCAAGCCCTTCGCCTGGTGTATCGTAAACATCGGGAGGGCTCCCGGCAAATCCGCCTCCTGCTCTTCCCGCACAGCAGCCTGTTTAGTGCGCTCCAGAAGAGACAGCCATTGACCGAATAGGATCGCGCTTTGCGAAACGATATTGTCACGCGTTAAAACGCTCTGCGCCTGGGGGTCCACCGCAAGCATCTCCAACAGGTCCGTCAAAACGTTGCGTATTGCGCTAAGATGCGCCTCCGCAGACTCTTCGCCGGACAGAGCTTTTCGGATGAGGGCGCTAAACGGCGAATGCCCTAAAAGTTCATAACACAGGTCCAGAAACACCATGGTCTCGCCTTGCGCAAGACGGCCGGCAACATCGCGTGCAAACTCTTCCTGCGCGGCAAAATCGCGCTTGGGAAGGGTCAAGGCATACGTGACGAACGGATCCAAAACGGAACGGGAAAGCAATCCTTCCTCGATCGCGCGCTTTAAAAACGGGCGAAAGATAATCGTAAGGGTCCCCACAAAACGGCGAACATCACGGTCCGCCATCAGCGTCCCGCCTCGCGGCATATTGAGCGGAATCCCACGTTGACGCAGCGTCCTGGCCAAGGTCATCATGGCTGCAGAACGCACCGAAAAAGAAAGAATCGCCATGTCTTGATACGGCAAGCCCTGCGCATGCAGCGTCAACACGGAGTCGGCCACCCGTTCGGCCCATACGGATTCGTCGGCGCAAAAAAGCTGCTGCACAGCCGCCGCATGCCGACGCGTCCGATCCGCCGGAAGCAGATTCTTTTCTTCCCGCAAAAGACCGCCGGGCGCGGCGGAAGCCATCTTGGCAATATCCCGGCGAAACGCATTTTCTGCAGTGTCCAGAATCGTGCCGTCACTGCGATAATTTTCATCCAGGCGAATGACGGTCGTGTTTTCATATCGCTCCGCGAAAGACAATAAGTTGTGCACGCTCGCCCCGCGGAAACGATAGAGGCTTTGGTCCCCATCCCCCACAACGCAGAGATTTCCGCTTTTTTGTTGCAACAGGCGTAATAGCTGCTCCTGGATGGGATTGGTGTCCTGGTATTCATCCACCATCAAATAGCGGCATTTCTCTTGCTCCGCCGCCAATACGTCCGGGCATCGTTTCAAAATGAGGTATGCGCTGAAAAGCATTTCGCTAAAATCCGTCACGTTATGTTGCATCAACAGCTGTCGATACCGGCGAAGTGCCTCTTTTGCAGCCGTCGTGGCCGCATTCCGAGGACGAAAATCCACAAAGCCTTCACGAAGCTGATCAAACAAGCGGCACCAGGCGCTGACGGCCCAAGGCTCTTCGGCGGACAATGGAATACCGAGCATGGCAATATCGGGAATGTCGCACAGCAAGGAGAGATGCGAGGCAACAAGAGCCTGTTTTGCCATGTCGTTTAACAGCCTCACGCCGGGAGCAAAGCCTGCCCGCTCCGCCGCTCTTTCCACGATGGCTCCCGCCAAATGATGAAAATTCCCGACGTGCACTTTTCCCGCATCCTGCGCACGCCCGCTGGAAGACAACAACCGTGACAGGCGCACGATCACTTCCTGTGTGGCTTTGCGCGTAAACGTCGTTACGGTGATGTTTTCCGGTGCGACGTCTTTTTCCTCTATTAAATACGCCGTTCGCCGCACCAGTGTCCGGGTCTTTCCCGTTCCGGGGCCGGCAATAATCAGCACATGCCCTTCGGTTGTGCGGATCGCTTTTTTCTGTTTTTCATTCATGCTCTCCATTGCTTCCGCCCTCCCGGTTCCATTTTAACAAAAGAACGCTACGAACGGCGCCTGTATGCAGCCATACGTCCGACATGTCTTCACCCGTTTTTCTTGTTCGATGTTCACTCCGTGTGATATCATACGAGCAAATAAAGGAGGTCATTATGTTAGACGAGAATAACAACGTGCAAACGTCCAGCGAATCCGCCTCGAATGAACCGAATGAAGAAAAACCGATACGAGAAACGTTGCACGAAGATGTTACAAACGAAGAAATGACGGCCGAAGAGGAGACTTCTCAAGAAGATCCATCTGCCGAAAGCACGGCCGAAGAAAAGACGCCGCAAGAAGCGCCATCTGTAGAAGATGCGACCGAAATATTGTCCGGCGAAGAGACGTGGACCGAAAATAGAGCAACCGAAGCAAAGATAGTCCGAGAGACGTTGAGGGAAGAGAGAAAAGCGAGTTTCGACACGCACACACATAGACACCACAGCCATTCCAAACCGGATTTGCAACAACGTCGAATTCGTCGCCATCGGCGACAAGAACGTCGCATGGTTCTGAAAGCGGTTTTCCTATTGGTGCTTTTAGTGACCGCCTTTGGCTTGCTTACTGCTCTGTGGAATCGCTTCCAATCTGCACAACCTGCATCGAGCACGGAAACTCCTCAATCCTCCGGTGCGGCTGTCGCAACCAATACCCCATCGGCATCCGCCACAGCATCAAAGGAAGGAAGCAGTCTTGCCGAATCCTCCTCCGAAACGCCCTCTGTGTTTGCCGGTACGGCGCAGCCCAACGCGAATACGACTGAGGTCAAACAAAATGCCGGCGGCACCGGGTCCAACCACAACACGGCTGCTGCAGTATATGCCTACAAGACCGCCGATGTGAATGACGCGATGTTTGACGGCAAAACCATTTTTTCGGAAAAGCTGGCCTTCCTCACCTTTGATGATGGCGTCGATCCGAACTCTACGCCACTTCTTTTGGATACCCTCAAGAAACTCGGCGTGCCGGCGACATTTTTTATGGTCGGTCAATCGTTTACGGAAAAAAATAAGCTCCTTTTGGAACGGACAATGGCGGAAGGACATGCTCTGGCATTTCATTCCTTCGACCATGAATACAGCAAATTGTATCCCGGACGCGTTGGAGATTCGACCGAAATCCTAGCGCAGTATCACAAAACAAAGGAAGCGCTGCAAAAGTTGCTGGGAAAAGAAGTCGATCCCAAGGTTTGGCGCTATCCGGGCGGCCATATGTCTTGGAAGGGACTAAAGGAAGCGGATGCCCTGCTGAAAAAAGAAGGTGTGCAATGGATTGATTGGAATTGCCTGAACGGCGATGCCGAGGGATCCACTTCGCCGGAATCCACAGAAGGACAGGTCAAGCGCATTCTGGAAACGTGGGAAGCCTATGGCAAACCGAGCGTCATCACGATTTTGATGCACGATACGGGGGCCAAAACACTTACGCGCAATTCCGTTCCATCCATTGTAAAAGCATTGCAGGAGCAGGGATTTTCCTTCGGCGTGCTGGAATAAGGCCGGATGGAGCGAGTCCATCTCGTTATAACTTGTCGACGTCCACTTTAATGAAAGAACAATCCGCTACAACGTCATCCGAATTGCGTTATAGCGGATTGTTTTTTTCTTGAAGGATCGATGGAAGAACGTTACAATACAAGCTACAGTGTTTCTTGGCACCCACTCTAAAAATCAAGATGGTGTCGTTTTGACGCCTTTTTTGTTGCCATGAACACTCCATACTTTTAAGGAGGTTCACATGAACAAAACACAGTCCTATTCTTCTTTGCTATCGGCCAGAACCATGGCCCGTCAAGGCATCATTGCCGCCGTCTATGTGATTTTCACGCTTTCCGGCTTCGGCTTCAGTTACGGACCGGTCCAATTCCGCTACGCGGAAGTCATGACGTGGCTTGCCTTTTTCGATCCCAAAAACGTCATCGGCTTAACGCTTGGTTGTCTGGTGGCAAATATCTGGAGCCCGTTCGGCGCAATCGACATGATTGTCGGCACTCTGGGTACGTTGCTTTCGACGCTCTTGATGGCGAAAGTTTCCTCTAAATGGATTGCCTCGCTCTTTCCTGCGGCTTTTTCCTTTCTCTATAGCGGTGAGGCCTGGTTTTTAGGGGAAATCACAGGGGATCTGTTTCCCCTTGTAACCGCACAAATTATGCTCTCGCAATTCATCATCACGGCGATCATCGGGTTGCCGCTCTGGACCGTTTTATGGCGCAACAAGCTGGTTCGTGAAGCCTTAGCGGATCCGGTCCCGGCGCGTGACGACAAAAGTGGGCGCGGTAAAATAATCTCGTAAGCCCGAAATCATATTATGTTGCCCGATGCGCACATAGCAGCCCGCAAATTGCTCATCAAAGAGGAAACAGCCGAGCACATGGCCAAAAGGCTTCACCACAAACGCTCCGGCGGTTTCCGGCGTTTCGGCATCCTTCAAGGCTTGGGCAAAGGAAACAGCTTTGGGGTCGTCGAGAGATCTAACAATGGGGAGCACTTCTTCGCCGTCCCCATTTGCCGCGTTGGGATCGTTTTGCAAGCAAAGGAAGGGAGTCGGGTCATTGTCCACAAACTCCTGTGCGATATATTGCGCATACGGCAGTGCATTCACTAACGTTTCCCATTCGTTCTGTGTATGATCCCGACCGATGACAACGCCCTGTGAACCGTACGAGTTATAGGGCTTGAGAATATAGGCATCTTTCTTTTCGATCACCTCGGCTTTTTCTTCCGGCGTGGTGATTTCCCACGTCATAGGAATGCGCCGGGCAATGAATTCTCTTTCTTCCGGCGTTAACAACGCCAGGGTCTCCTCTTTATGCAACATGGCAAAGGTGGTTTTGGCGTGCATCACTTGCGAACGGAAGGATCCGAAAGAGAGAAAGGCACCGGCACGATACGCTTCTTCAAAGGCCTTCGCCTCTTTGCGCACGGCGAGAAAATCGGAGGTCACCAACCGGCGATACACCAGATCAATCGCGAGCGGCTCTCCCTTTTCATCCTTTGCCCATAATTTACCGTCTGCAAAGCGTAAGTCGCGCACGTCGGCCACCACGGCGCGCACCCCGGCGGCAGCAAAACGGTCGCGATACACATCGAACTCCATTCGCGTCCCTTTGTCCAAGACATCGACGATGGCGACACTTTTCGCCTCGCGTCCGCGAATTTTTCGATAGCGATCCAAAAAGACCGACACCAAGGAATCAAAAAGGGAAAAACGGGAAAGAGACCAATCCTTTTGCATGTCCTGCATAATCCGACTTTGCAAGAGCAGATCGCCCAAAACACGATCTTCATTCATCGCGGAAGCGCCGTCCGTGTTCAACTCACAAAAACGGTAGTCTCCCCCGCCGCGATAAAAAATATCGTAGCGACCGACCGGAACGGGCATGTCATAGCCCGGATCCAATAAAATCAGTTCTTCCATCGCAGGATCGAAGTGAAATCCCTTGCGATACGCCGGATTTTTGACATATTCCGCCGTAACCTTCCGACCGATGGAGACCATCGTATGGATCATCTCCTGAAAGATTTCCACTTCTTGTGGCGTTAAAAACATGCCCTGATACGTCATGGGTACTTCCATGCCGTGGTAGAGTCGTCTTTTTTCAATACTCTCGCCAATCAAGGACTGCGCATCCTCGGCATAGCGATCGGGATGCGTCATGACCCGGCGAATATAGTCTTTGGTAAATTCAGGATAAAACATGACGCACTTCCTGCTTTCTCAATGCTGCAAGCCATCCTTCCTGCTCCACCGCACGTTCGATTTCTAAGCGCGGTGTATCGAGGTTGTCCCACATTTTCTCCAACGGTGCCAGCAGCGCTGCCTCCGGTTCACTCAACCCTTCCCGTGCCATGGCGCAAAGTGTCGTTCCCCAATGCGCAAAATAATCCCCGTGATAATACGCTTGGATGCCGTTATCCCGGCCGGCATTTTTTCCTCGTTCCACCCAGTCCGCCTGCATCGGCGTGAAGCGCTCTTCCAAGCGATCCAGCGTGTCCGCATTATAAAGCAGTCCTTTGAGGAGCGCCATGGCGCCAAATGTATACGGTCCGGATACCGCATCCATCATGCGAATCTCCAAAACCTGCTTGGCGCGGACGTCCGGAAATACGATGGACATGCCGTGACGCACAAAACGGTCGAGTTCCTCTTCATCCCTCGCCTCATCCAGAAGGTCGCGTAACGGACGATTCCCGGTGGAGACAACCTTCCCGTCTTTCGGCAGGAAAATCAGGGGTGCGGAAAGCACCCAATCCGCATAGCTTTCGACTCCGAAATCCGGTGAGAATACATCCGGGACAAAGCCGGTACGTGCCGGATCCGTACGCCTCCAAATTTCCTGGCGCGCGTTATACGACGTAATCCGTCTTCCCTCGTTCTCTGCGGCAGAATCAAAAAGTGTATACAGAATCGGAGAAAGGGCTGTTAAGACACGGTACTTCCTGCAAAAGTCCGCATCGCTTTCGATATCGAGAGAAACCTGAAGCGCGGCGCTTTTTCGCATCATGGTGCGCGCCAAATCCCCCGTATTGCGTAAATAGGCATCCATCATGTGATAACGGGACTTGGGCAGAAGCGGAATATCGTCCACCGCATTAAAGGGATCCAGACCAATGGCAACCAGCATATAACCCAGCGGATCCAAAATTTCATACATCGCATCCAGCATTTCCTGGTAGCGGCGTTGCAAAATCAAAACCGATTCGGACGGTGCCAGGGAAAACTCCAGCTGCGCACCGGGTTCCAAGGTAATGCTGCTGCCGCATTTTTCCAAGGCGAGAAGATGCCCTTCTTCAAAGGTCGCAAGCCAATCCGGATGATGGTGCATAAAGGCTTGTAAAATGCCTTCTACGCCGAGTTCTCCCGGATACATCACGCGCTTTCCGCTTTGCCGGTCAAACACAAAATGTTCCATCTCCGGTCCGACTTGCCAATGTTTGCGCGCCGTATATCCGCCTCGAATCACGTCGGTTATGCACCGTATTTTTTCTTTTTCTGTCAGCCGTTTTTCCATATCTCCGCCTTTCCCGGTTGCTGCGATGTTCCCTGCTCTTCGCATTTTTAGATCCCCGGTGTCTTGTTCGGCCGGTTCTTTCTGTCTTTTTCATCCGTGTGGGGTATAATCGAAGGGAAATTGCCACGAAAGGAGCTCTTCATGCCCCACACGCTTACCGTACAGTATTTATATAACAGCGGCTTTACCATTTCGTATCAGGACACCTTCCTCGTCATCGATTATTGGAAGGGTGATTTGGTGTTGCCCACCGATAAAAAGATCCTGTTTATTGTTACCCATGCCCATGCGGATCACTACAATCCGGCCATTTTCTCTCTGCCCGGCAGTGAACAGGCGCTCTATGTGCTTTCGGAAGATGTAGAGCACGTCGAGGAGCAAGGAAAAATTCTGCAGCTCAGCGACAGTCCCGCACAAACGCGTGCACGCAAAATTGCCTATGATCCCCGGCGTACCTACCGTGCCGATGCGGATAGCGAATTTACCTTCGGTGGACTTTCCTTTAAAACCTTCCCTTCTACGGATCAAGGGTTTTCTGTATTATTTACGCTACACGATGTCAATTTTTTCCATGCCGGCGATTTAAACGCATGGAAATGGCCTTCTTTTTCGGAAGCGGAACAAAAACGGGAAGTACGGGATTATCTGCGCATTCTTCGGGAAGTGAGCGTCCACCCCATCGACGTCGGCTTCGGCGTGGTGGATCCGCGGTTGGAAGAAAACGCCATGCTCGGCGGAGCGTATTTTCTCAAGCATCTGCATCCGCAAATCTTCTTCCCCATGCATTTTCGCGATCATCCTGAAATCACCGAAGAATTTCATGCCCGCTATGCCGGCGAAACGAGCTCCGTCATTCAAACGATTTCGCACGCCGGCGAGCGCTTCGTGATTCAGGCATAGAAAGGATCTGCTATGCTAAAATATTTATTCATCGACTTTGACGGTGTCATTACCGACACGGAAAAAGAAGTCTATCGCCTTATGCGCGAATGGATCCTCGAGCACACCGGTCATGCCCTGACACTGGAAGAATATGCCATTGCGGCGGGCGCATGGCATGTGGAATTGGTCAACTATTTTCAGCGGGAATATCAGATCGATCTGGATGAAATGGGCTTTACGCGCTTTTGCCATACCTTGGAAGAGAGGGCGCTCAGCCATCTTCCGCTCATGCCCGGCGTGGCACGCTGGTTAGAGGACGCCGCGTCCCTCGGCATTCGCTGTGCCATTGTCTCCTCGAATCGAGCCCAAACCATTCATTCGCGCCTGGATTTTTTAGGCCTTCGGGACTACTTCGCCTTCATTCTCACCGCGGACGATGCCACCGCCTTAAAGCCCGACCCGGATCTGTATCTGCAAGCCCTGCAACGAGCAGAGATCACGCCGAAGGAAGCACTGGTCATCGAAGATTCCATGAACGGCGTTCGTGCCGCCGCTGCTGCCGGCCTGCGCGCCTTGGCAGTACCCTGCAGCGTGACGATCGGCCATGCCTTTGACGATGCCTGGTGGAAGCTGGATTCGCTGGAAGAGGTCTCTCTATCTGAGGTGTTGGAGCGCTTTGCGCGGGAAAAGTAGATATACAAATGTATCACGTAAAATTTACCCTATATAAATATCCGCTTTGGAAACGAAAAATTTTATTTTCAAGATAGTAGGGTCTGTTAATGAACTATGCCATTAAAATAGTCTTCAAACAGACGCAAGGCATAGGAAGAGGTGTTTCTTTTATACGTGACCATTGCCGTTTGTGTTTTATATATTGGGCGAAGAGGAATGCTGACGAGGTCTTTCCGCAAATATGATCGTGCTACACCGGAAGATAAAAATGTAATGCCTATGTTAGCCCGCACCATTCCCAATAGGCTATCTATATCCGGACAAGTACAGACGATCTTCGGCGACCGGTGCATATTTGAAAAAATGTCATTCATCTGCATGCGAATGCTCGTCTTGTTGTCAAGCCCAATAACCGGTATGTCACTGAGGTCATCCATAGTCAAATATGCCTTACTACCAACACGGGAACGACGAGCGGCTACTACAGCAATCGTATCTTCAAAATAAGGTATGATATTAAGGCGTGGATCTGGCTCATTGTCTTTAGAAAAATAAACGTTTGTAACCGCCGCATCCAACTCCTGCGTTTTTACCCTCGTAATTAATTCCGAACTCCAGCCAATCTGAATCTCAATTTGAATATTGGGGTAATGTTGACGAAAACCCATGATATATTCAGGAATATTGAGATGAGACAATGTACTGAGAAGCCCTACGGATAGACTACTGCGTATTTCGCGACGGCGAAGCTCCACAATTCTTCCCAATTCGTCCATTTCTCGCAATACAGACTGTGCCCGCTCAACAAATTCTTTTCCGACCTCTGTGAGGTCGACCTTTCTTGTAGTTCGTTCAAAAAGCTTTACGCCGATCTCATTTTCTAATGCGCTAATCTGTTGTGATAGTGCTGGTTGCGTAATATAAAGTTGGTTTGCGGCCTTGGAGTAATTCGCAGTCTCCGCTAACTTCACCGCATATCGAAGCTGAGATAACTCCATAAAAACGCCCCTTTCCTATAAGCTTCTCTTATAAGTTTATTATAGATAGTTATTTCACGTAACTCAACCCCTTTGTTATATTGAATATAACCTTCGGCCGAACGAATTACGAAGAAGGAGCGGTTATTCAATGTATTACATGATTAAACCTACCTCGCGTCTAAATGGTGAGGTGCATATTCCCGGCTCCAAAAGTCAGACTGCTCGCGGTCTCATTTTGGGAACTCTTGCCGAGGGAACCAGTCACGTTTTGAATCCGATGTTGAGCCTCGATAGCTATGATATTGCGGAGTGTTGCCGCCGTCTGGGTGCTACGGTAGATACCTCGAATGATAACGATTGGGTAATTACCAGCCCCGGCCTTAATGGACTGCATATTCCTTCCAGTGTATTGGATGTCGGAAATTCCGGTACGGGCTACTATTTTTTAACGACACTTGCTGCTATGCTCCACGGAAAGAGCGTCGTCACCGGTGATTATCAAATTGCCTATCGCCCCATTGCCCCACTCCTGAATGCCATTCGTGAAATGGGCGGAAAAGCGATTTCTACGCGGGACAATGAGTTAGCGCCCCTCATTATAGAAGGTCCTATTGAAGGTGGGCACACGGTCCATTTGAACGGTAAAAATGTGCAATGGGGCATTGGTCTCATGGTATGCTGCCCAGCGCTTAAAGATACCACGACTATCGTCTACGACGGGGTCCTTGGTGAGCGCCCTTATGCAAATCTAACTATGGACTGGATGGAGGCTGCCGGGGTTCATCTTGAAAATCACGATTATAAAAAATTCGTCATTCCCGGAAATCAACAGTATCGTCCTTTCACTAAGCGTACTGCCTGTGACTGGTGTTCCGCCAGTTATCCCATGGTTGCTGCTGCCATCATGAAGGAAAAATGTCGCATTAAGTTGCATGGCATGGACATCCATGACTTTATGGGTGAGCGTCATTTTGTGGACTGGATTAACCAAATGGGCGGCCATGTAGAAGTTCTTAACGAAGGCAAGGATGGGATCATTGTTGAGGGTGGGCATACTTTGCACGGTATCGAAATTGATTGTGGCGATACTCCAGATGCCGTGCCCGCTCTGGCTGTTCTCGGCTGCTATGCACAAGGCAAAATGAAACTTTATAATGTCGCAGCCAGCCGAATGAAAGAAACGGATCGAACGAAAACTATCGCCGGCGAGTTACGCAAAATGGGAGCGAAAATTGATGAAGAAGAAGACAGCATTACGATCTACCACTCTCCTCTTCATGGTGCTACCATCGACGGCCATCAGGATCATCGCATCGTCATGGCAACTTCCTGCGCTGCGCTTGGCGCAGAGGGACATAGCTTTATTGATTCGGTCTCGCATGTTGGGGTTTCTTTCCCGCGCTTCTATGAGGAAATGAAAGGTATTGGCGCCAACATCTTGCGTTTGGCTGAAAAGTAAAGGTAGTTTGGAAAGCTTCACACGTTGTAAAAGGGATAGAAACTTTTAAGGAGGAAAAACATGAAAAAGATCGTCGGAATTTTGCTTGCGGTCGCTATCATTTGCAGCTTGGCTGCCTGCGGCAAAGGTCAAGCACCAGCTCCTGCGGATAGCACCTCCGGTGCAGAGAGCGTCTCAACTGCGGATAGCTCTACGTCCAAGCGTACAGGAGAACTGCGCATCACAATCGGTACCGCCGGTACTGCCGGTGCTTTGTATCCCATGGGTGTGGCGATGGCAGAAACGATTACCAAACACGTAGACGGCATCTCGGCAACTGGTGAATCCACCGCAGCCTCCATCGAAAACTTGCGAAATCTCCATGAAGGCAAAATGGCTATGGGCATCTCTATGAGCGAAATTTGCTCCTATGCCTACCACGGCGTGAGCGACTATGAAGGTAGCGCCTATACGGATATTCGGGCGATGTTCTCTACCATCAATAACTATCTACAAGTCTTCACGTTGAAAGACAGCGGTATCAAATCCATTGCGGATCTGAAGGGTAAAACTGTCAGCATGGGCGCCGCAGGTAGCGGCGGGGAAATGGCCGGTCGATTACTTCTTGGTGTCTACGGCCTGGATTACAACACGATCAAGGCACAATTTATGGGTGAGTCCGATGGCGCAGCTGCTCTCAAAGATCATAAAATTGACGCTATGATCGCCACGCATCCTCTGAACTCGGCTGCGCTTACGGAACTCACCACTTCCTGTGATGCAATACTGTTGCCCGTTGACAACGATGAATTCTATAAAACCTATCCCGCCTATGCTCGTTGCACCGTACCTGCGGGGACGTATCCTAACAATGACAAGGACGTAATCATTCCACAGAACAGTGTCATTATGTGCACCTCTCTCAACAGTGGTCTGACGGATGACGATGTTTATGAAATCACCAAAGCCATCTGGGAAAATCGTGATGAATGGGCATCCAGCGCCAAGAGCGTAGAAAAACAAGCTGTCTGGGACTCCATTCTGAAGAATATCGATATTCCACTGCATCCCGGTGTTATTCGTTACTTTGAAGAAAAAGGAGTGACGATACCGGATGGTTTAAAGGGCTAAAAAACAACCGGAAGGGCCGGGGTATACCCCCGGCCCTTTTTCACATGAACTGAGGTAATACGATGAACGAAAAACAAAGTTCAAAAAAAAAGAATATACTGGACGTGATCCTTGCTATCGTGTGCCTTGCAGCGGCGATCTTTCATATTTTTATTTCCTGGAATACCTCTATAAGCATTATTCAACAACGAGTATTTCACGTTTTTGTAATGATTCTTATTTTCTTCCTTATGAAATGCTCTGCCTCTACAAAAGCGGAAAAGAAATTCTCTGCCACAATCTACGGCGTCTGTTCCCTATTATCGATAGTCTCCGGATGCTATTTTCTCCTGCGCACAAACCTGGATGTGATGTTAAAGCGAAGCATTCGAGGCGCTTCGGATATAGAGATTCTCTTTGGAGTTCTTTTAATTATTTGTGTCATGTATTTGGCTTGGCGAACAGTGGGTTGGGCCCTTTCCATTCTTAGCGCTATTTTTCTACTATATGCTATTGCCGGACCATACATGCCGGATATTATCTCTCACCGAGGCTACACGATTCCCTATATTACAAATTATGTTTCTTGGACAAGCGAATCCATTTTTGGAACTTGCGTTAGTGCCTGCGTTTCTTTTGTTGCGCTATACATTATATTTGGCGAACTGTTAGATAAATTCGGTGCCGGCCAGTTCTTTATTGATATCGCTTATGCGCTTACCGGTCGCATGAAAGGAGGCCCGGCCGAAGCAGCCGTAGTGTCCAGCGCACTGATGGGTTCTATCAATGGCAGCGCCGTAGCCAATGTTGTTACCACCGGAACCTTTACGATTCCTTTAATGAAAAAAGTGGGATACCGGCCTGAATTTGCGGGTGCTGTAGAAGCGGTCGCTTCAACCGGAGGACAGATCCTTCCTCCCGTTATGGGAGCAGCGGCTTTTGTTATGGCCGATTTAACAGGTATTCCCTATTCAACCATCATCATTGCTGCTATCGTACCCGGTATCCTCTACTATTTAAGTCTTGGTATATCGGTCTATCTGGAAGCGGATAAACGCGGACTGGAAGCAGAACTCCCGGAAAACTTACCGCAGATTAAACAGGTCCTCAAAGAAGGTTGGTACTACGGATTACCTATTATTACCTTAATTGTCGCTTTACTTGGATTTAACCTCTCCGCTAACTATTCCGCTCTGTTCAGCATTGGCGTGCTGCTTGTCATCGGCTTTGGAAAAGAGTGGTTTAGGAATCGACGTCTTCCCTTCCGCGAAGTGTTCGAAGCCCTTGTCAAAGCCTCTAAAACCACCGTTTCGGTAACGATCGCCTGTGCTTGTGCGGGAATTGTGATTGGTATCGTCTCTATGACCGGCATCGGAATCAAGTTTACAAGTATCGTATTTCAGCTCTCCGGCGGCAATATTATTCTCATGCTCCTCTTGGTCATGCTGGCCTGCATTGTCATGGGCATGGGGCTTCCCAGCACCGCCGCTTATATTATTGCTGCTACCGTCGGCGTTCCTACACTGGTCGCTGCCGGAATTTCAACGCTTGCTGCTAATCTATTTGTATTCTACTTTGCTATCATGTCGTTTATCACGCCACCGGTTGCTGTTGCGGCCTATGCCGCTGCCGGTTTAGCGGATACAAGCGCCAGCAAGACCGGTTGGCAAGCATTTATGCTGGGAATGCCCGGCTTTATCATCCCGTTCGTTTATGTTTTTAATCCGGCATTACTCATTGTGGATACATCGACGATTGACACGCTTTACATTGTAGTGCTAGCAACATTCGGTGTAATTCTCACCTCCATTGCCGTAATTGGCTGGTTTAAAGGGAAGTTACATCCAATAATCCGGCTCCTCATCGCCATCAGTGCCATCCTCATGTTTGTCAGTGGAACGATCTATGATATTATCGGGGTCGTAATGGGAGTTGCAATTATGGGCTATCTTTTGGTCACCAGAAAAAAGCGCGTTGCTGCATAAAAGATAAAAGCTGGGCTTCTTTTGCTACATGAAATTTTAGTTTTCAAACATCTGTTTCATGCAGAGCATCACCCATGCTCCTACGTTCACTATTCAAAAACCTGCGTAATACACTCCTATCTTGTGTATCGCGCAGGTTTTTCTTTCGCTTTTAGAGCGTCTCTGAGATGCTTTATAAAGCCATACTTCTAAAAATTATGCATAATGCGTCGTTTTGATTTGTTCCAGTTCTTCCTTCATCGTGTGCTCAATGTTACGCACATCAATATCTCCCTGAAGATTTAGAAAGTACCTAGGCGATACACCGAAATATTTCCCCAGGCGCACAGATGTATCCGCAGACACTTTGCGTCTGTCGTGAAGTATGTCCTGAATGCGAGACACAGGAACGTTAATGTCCTGTGCCAATCTATAAGCTGATAGCTCCAGCGGAGCCATAAACTCCTCCCACAAAATCTCGCTCATCTTCGGAGTTTCAATATAGTCTCTCATCTAATGGCCTCCTTTCTCAGTGATAATCCATAAAATCTCTATAGTGTCGCTAATGCTGTGTACGAAACTTTTCTTTTTCTCTCGCTTTCCCGCTTATGCGCGTGAAAGTTATCCCTTTCCGCACCTCTCGCCTGATGAAGTCTTTGAAGCCGCGCCAATAATTCCTTCGTACAGTCGGCCTTTTTGACCGCAAAACTTTGGTTTGCACCGACCAAAAGATAAAAATTCGTATTTGTTTCCATCACTTGATACAGCTTGTCATAGGGCACTTCCGAATTTCCTGCTTCCGTCTTTGCTGTCAAGCGATCCTCGTAGAAGACATATTCCACCCGGTGATTCCGAATAGGTCATCTCTGTTGTGGCTTAGTAGAGGGGTCCATGAGGGCGCCTTTCCTATTTTTTGAGAGGCTCGAATGTATAGGTGACAATAAAATGAGCGGTCTTTCCCCTGTTTTTACCACCATTTTCCGTTACATATACATCCAGCTTTTCTTCAAAACCGTTTGCGACATCCTCTTCCGTTACTACATGGGTCAGAGAAGCCTCACCCACATCCGGTTGTTTATCATCTTCCGTGAGTTGAGCGTATAAGGAAAGGCTATCCCCAACGATCAAAGCCACTTCGTTTTTTGCAGGTTCTCCATTGAGCTCAAAATAATTGCTCCACTCATTGCCAATGTGAACATCATTTTCTTGCCTATGTTGAACGTACAAATGCATCAACGCTTTTGTCCCGTCAACGCTCACCTCAACCGTTGAAGAAGCTCCGCCGGTCGCGGTAGCGGTAATGGTACATTCTCCACCGCTCATGGCAGTAACATTGCCCTCTTCATCAACAGCAGCAACGTGGTTATCGCTCGATGTCCAAGTCAATTTCTGGTCTTCGGCATCTGCCGGAGAAATGGATGCATTAATCTGCAATGTTTCACCTATGGCCAGTTCGCTTTTTGCAGCCGTTAAATTCACTGCTTCCACTTTGATGGGTTCCGAGACAACCACATGGCTAGAGTCCGATTTCATAGAATCGGTGGAGTACGGTTTCATAGAATCGGTTGTTGAGATCATCGAACTTTTGAAATTGTCCGCACGATCAGATGATTTTCCGAAAGCAGCAATAGCAAAATAAAGCCCCCAGGCTGCTACAATAACGCCTATTTTGACCTTCTTGTTCAACTTCTTATTTCTGACCATTAAAATTGTGAGAGGCACAGGGAAAAACAGAAGCCATCCTAAAACCCACGGCCAAATCTTTTTCTTCTTTGTCGATTTTGCCGTTGTGCCATCCTTAGCCACGGCAGCTTTATCGAAAACAGCCGTGTAGCCGCAATCCGGGCAGGCGGAAGAGTAGTAGTTGGTGCCGCATCGCGGACATTTTTTTGGTTTTGCACCGACTTTTACGCCACACTGTGGGCAATACTTTCCCTTACCAAATATGGTTCCGCAATTCTCGCATTTGTATTGAAATTCATTAGCTCCACACGATGTACAAACCGTTGCAGAGTTTTCATTCTCTGTCCCACAGGACTGGCACACTTTCATCGCCTTTGTCTCCTCTTGTTTGACTGAATCTGTTTCCTGTTGCGTAGATTTATTATATTGATTAGCAAGCAATATTTCTATTAAACGGAAAATTTTACAAAAAACCGTAGCGCAAGCTACGGTTTTTGCTGTTGCAATTTGCAAATTTTCTAATTATAGAGAGTGGAGCAATTTTTCTAAACTCAAGATCTCTTTTGAAATCGTCGCACGAAAGGTCTTCATGGGGTTCACCAGTTGAGAAACTTCGAGATCGACCGCCATAGAGCCGATCATATACGCTTCTTCAAAAGAGATATCTAACGCCTTGGCAATATGTTGAATAGCCACTTTCGCCGCCTTAAAAGATGCTTCATCGCCGGTCTCTGCGGATGCAAGGAAAGAAATCTTGCCATCATGAACGAGGAAAGGCCATTCCACATTGTTGCCTTTGTTCTTAATCAGTTCAAAACGTACCGTTACATCCGCTTTGATTTCCAATGCTGCAAAGGACATCTCTCCATCGCCCATGCATGCGTGGCAGTCACCAAGAGCAAACATCGCCCCCTCTTGGCCAACAGGAAGATACAGTGTCGATCCTTCTTTAATCGCTGTGGTGTCCATGTTTCCGCCATGTTTCCAAGGAATGGCATTTTGCCAAGATCCGTTGCCGGCTTTGGACGCTACGCCAAGAACCCCAACCATGGGATTGAGAGGGATTTTTATCTCATCCGAAAAAATCGCATATCCACCTTTGATGGGAATATCTCTTTGCGCTCTATTAAAATTCAAAGAACCAAGTACGCCATGACCGGGCTCGCAAAGCGCGGTTCCAAAATCAGAGAGATCGATCTTCTCAATGGTCACGGCCAAAAGATCGCCGACCTCAGCTCCTTCTATTTCCACAGGGCCGGTGGCAGGATTCAAATGAGCCATGTTAAGATCCTCGATGGTCGCGCCTTCTTTTCTAAGTTGTTGGTAGAAACAATCGTTCGCCTCAAAAATGACCGTCTCTCCACTTTTAACCGTTTCCACTGGCATCAAGTTTTCAGTAAATTCATAAATCACCTTGTCTCCTGGAATTCGTTTCATTCAATCCTCCCTTGTCAATCACGCTTTTAGGCTTAACGGTGTTATGCTTTGCTTCCATTATGTCTGGAAATTTATAAAAGTACAAGAAAAGAGAAACCATACACCCGCTCTTAATTAAAGCGTATCGTTTTGTAAATTATTTGACACTGTCTTCTTGTAACCTATTATTTATTCTTATTTATTAAAAAATGACACAAAGAAGGCTCTATTAAAATAGAACATTACATAAATTCCAGTAATTAATCAAAAATCACCAGTGAAAATTCTGACATAAAAATTTTCTCAGTGACCTTTTTGTTCCCTTTTAAGTTATCTTTTATAGCTTGTATTATAGCCTTCATTCTCTTTTGGTCTATAGGCATTGGGGAAGGCTTGGTCTGTTGCAACATCGAGAGATACTTTTTTAAGAAGTTTATAAACATCGTAGGGATCTTCTATGGAAATAAATTTATTTGCGTCAGCCTTAAAGTTGTAAGATGAATTTCCCCCTTCGCCATTATAAATTAGGATAATTGTTCCAAGCTCCTTGAGATTTTCCATAAAATTTATATTTACTTTTAAATTTGTAAGCTCTCTGTGTTCATAATTATTTACATCTCTTCCAAAAATGCCCTGACTGATGTAAACTCTCTTGTCTGTAATTGCATATTCTATTGTTCCGTAATTTAAAAGCCTGTAAATGGGCATTAAAATTGCAAACCAAACAGGAAAAAGATGAATTATAAAGAAAATTATAAAAAATCCATGCATAAAGCTAAATTCTCTAGAAAAATTAGAAATAAAAAAGAAGTCAAAAATCCCCCAAATTAATGCAATTAAATACATGCTTGGGTTGCCTACAATATAAAGAAAGGCATTGGGTTTTCCTCGCCACAATATATTTTCATTGTCGTCAATAATTTTTTCAATCATAATTTCCTCCATTGCTTTCTCTTTATTAAGATAAAGCATTCTTGCTTGGCATTTTATCACAGAGATACTTGTGAAAAAATATTTGAATGGCTGAATCGTCCCACAGTGTTCTTAACTGTCAAGACATATGTTACACATTCCACTTAAGATGCATCTGACACAGTTAGCTTTTTTCCGGCGGTTCTTTCACAGGCACTTCCTTTCGACTTGTCAAGGGCGAAGAGCGACCAGAGGGAGCGTCCCTTGACCGGGAGAAAGGAAGTGTCTATCCTCTCGATGGCTTCGTTCCACTTTCCCGTTTTGCCAAGGAGGATAGGGTCTTGTCCTTCGCAGTGCCCATCCTTTCTTCTTTACCGCCCGTTCAAATCGACTTTCCCGGTTGGTTCGATCCTCGTCATTCACAAATTCGCAACCATTGTCCACCTGAATGGTATGAATGGAAAATCCCATGCTTTCTTCTAAATCGTCTAAAAATTTTGTCGTCTCATAGGTCGATTTCTCCTCAACGATTTTTAGAACACGCTTTCGACTGAATTCATCAATTGCTGTTATCTGATAGTAGCGTAATCCATAGCTTGGAAAGCGGATGCATTTCTGCGTGCTGCTTTTGTCACGCCGTGCTTTAATGCGTATTCACATTCTTTTTGACGATATCTCATTTCTTAAGTTATAATCTTACGCAAGAGGGGCTCCTTTCGATGCAACGAGTTTTGGTTAAACACATTGTATCAGAGCACCTCTTTTCTTTTGTTGAAAGTGTCACATATGTCTTACTACACTACAATCAAGCATCTTTTCACGCTTAATTTTAAATTTGTCATTTTCTTACCTCACCTTATTTATAAGACTTTGAATCAAATCTTTATCTTCTATCTTAGTAATTCCAAAACTCTTTTTTCCTGCATCCTTAATTGATGCTCCAATATGATAGACTTCAGTTTTGTCTATAATCAAAAATCTTTCATGAAAATCAGTAGTAGTTTTTACTGACAATTTCGGATATTGAGCATTGAATTTATTTATATCTTTTATTGATAAATTTCCTTTACCTGCAGTTGCAATAATGATGTCTACACCTTTATTTTTCTTGCATAAAATATTAAGTGTATTAATATCAACATAGTTATCAATCAAAACTATCTCTTTTTTAGCTTTACCAATAAGCTCAACAATAAAGCTAAAAGCATCATAGATTTGACCATCAAAGAAAATATTTTGTTGTACTTCTGTGTTTGTTGCGATGTAGTTAAACACTTCTTCCAATTTTTTATCTGTTTCTAATTGTTTAAGCTCCACCCGATCAAGACGAGCAAACATTTCTCTATTTGAAAGTAAGAAATTACGCATTTTAACAAATACATCCATAATTTTAATACTAACATCTACTGCAATGTCGCTTTTAAGCACCGCTGAAAGCATAGCTATTCCTTGTTCAGTAAAAACATATGGCATATAACGTCTACCACCGTGCGTACTGTCGTTTTCTCTTGAGGTCACAATTTGTGACCTCAAGTTTTTAAATTCTGATTCTGTTAATTGAAACCTAAAATGTTCAGGAAATCTATTTATATTTCTTTTTACTGCTTGATTAAAAACTTTCGTCTCTACGTGATAAAGTTGTGCAAGATCACTGTCAAGCATCACCTGCTTTCCTCTAACAGAATAAATCATATTCTGTATTTCTATATTATCAACTATGACGAGATTGTTATCTTCTACCATAAATACATCCTATCATTTCTTAAACAAGTCACAATTTGTTGCCGGTTAATTATTATCTAACTTGAGGTCACAATTTGTGACCTCAAGTTTATCACTCTGCTTTAGCTTCTCTGACAATCGAAACCATCTCTCCAAAATCTGCATCAAGTTTTGTTCCTATACGATACAAAACATCCATACTTACAAACTCTCCCCTACCCATTTTAGATACTGTTGCAGGAGATAGTTCGCAAACTTCCGTTAGTTCTTTTTTATTCATATTTTTATCTATTAAAATTTTCCACAATCCGTTATATCTAACTTTCATGTAATTACCTCTCATCTATAAGTTTATGAAGTTTTTCTATAGATATAGTAACATTTTTAAAGCCCTTTTCAAAGTCTGAAAATATTTTACGGCATACTACACTGTAGAGATACAATTGATGTGAGACCAAGAGAAAAAAATATAGAGAGAATTCCTGTACAATGAAAGTGTCCACCAAACAAAGAAAGGATTCTCTCTATGTCAACCAGTATAGCAAAAACGCAGCGGTATCTGCCACATACTTTGGAAACAAGATTTCATGCCGTTAAAACGTATCGCTTGGGATGGTCAGTGAAATTTGTTGTTCGCCGCTATAAGATCTCAAAGGCTTCTCTAATGCGCTGGAATCGTCGTTTTGACGGAACAATCGATTCCCTAAGAGACCGCTCACATCGTCCAAAAACGCCGCATCCGAATGCCCATACACCACAGGAAAAGACTTGGATAAAAAATTTCATCCGGCGAAATCCAACCATCTCCCTCATTGAACTGTACGCGAAACTCAAGTTTCAACGTGGCTATCAACGTCATCCCTGCTCCCTTTTTCGCTTCCTTCGAAAACAGAGCTTCTATAAGGAAAAAACAACAAAGAAGAAAGTCTATGTACCGAAACCTTACGATACACCGAAAAAGCTGGGCATAAAATGGCAGCTTGATGTGAAATACGTTCCCAAAGCCTGCTATGTAGGGAGAATGCCCGACAAGTTCTATCCGTACACGGTCATTGACGAAGCCAGTAGGGAGCGATTTATCTACGCCTTCCGCGAGCAATCTTCCTACTCCAGTGTGGAATTTATCAAAATGGCTATCAAGCATTTTGGCTATCAACCAAAAATCATACAGACGGATAATGGCTTTGAATTTACCCATTTCCGTGAGACACGTCGAACGCATCCATTCGATCTGTACTGCCAAAAACAAGGGATTGTACACCAGCTTATACGCCCAAGAACGCCGAGACATAATGGCAAAGTAGAACGGAGTCACCGCAATGACAATGAGCGCTTCTACGCGCGTTTGTCTTTCTACAGCTACGAGGATTTGCTGGTGCAAATGAAGCGCTATTTATATAAGTCGAATCGGTTGCCTATGCAAACCTTGGGGTGGTTAACGCCCATGGAAAAACGCACCCTATTGCTGGCGGGTTAACCCGCCAGCAATAGGGTGGCATACAGGAAATTCTCTCTCCTGTTTTTGGCCTCACATCATTTACAAATGTACACAAAGCCTTTCTACTAAAGCAAATCTGCTGAATAGAAGAAAGATAAAGTAATTATTCCAAGGGAGGCAGTTTTGATTTATGAAAGATCTACAGGTTCGGATACATTGCCAAGCTTGAAGTTTCTAATGGATTGATCCATTACTTCTAATGTTCGACCAGACAGGTCTTCCGGGACATTTAATTCACAAAGCTCAAGCATAATGCAGCCACTCTCCAATAAATGCTTCAGCCCTTGCATGACCCTCATTTTCACTGGAATTTTCGACCAGAATCACAGTTCTGTTATATTATCCCTCTTTTATTTTTCATCTTTTTGAGTAATAAGTAAGCTGCTTAAATCAAGATCCTTGCGCACTTGCTTTAGATGTTCCTCGGCATATTCTCGGGCACCTTGAATATCCTTTGATTTAATAGCCAAATAAATAGCTTTATGTTGGGCAAGTACCAGCTTTGCCTGCTCTAATGTTGGCATATTTTCAGTTAATTTATCCAGGTAATAGCTAGAAATATCTGCCAAAAGCGGATTATGTGTTGATTTCCCGATGATCAAATGAAATTCCATATCTATGCTATGAAAGCGAGTCATATCGTTTTTCTGCAAGGCTTTTTCCATTTCATCAACATTCATTTTTATAGCAAAAATATCTTCATGATTTGCTCGTTGAGCAGATAAGGCGCACATTTCTGCTTCAACAATCCGTCGAACTTCATAGGCTTGCCGATAGGTTA
Organism: Murdochiella vaginalis; assembly: GCF_900119705.1. Lineage (GTDB taxonomy): Bacteria > Bacillota > Clostridia > Tissierellales > Peptoniphilaceae > Murdochiella > Murdochiella vaginalis. Next base: position 1,576,783 of record NZ_LT632322.1, read on the forward strand.
TACCTTTTGATGTGATGGACGAACTATATTTAGCTCTAATTTTTTCAATTAACTCCGTATCATCTGTTAAAAAAGTTCCATTTCCTGGCAAAATAGTTACCACATCTACAAAGGATAATGCTTTTAAGGCTTCACGAATTGATGTGCGGCTAACATTCAATTTTTCTGCTAAATCTCTTTCAGAGGGTAATCTCTCTCCAGGCAAGAAGATACCATCATGCACCATCTTTAAAAAGCTTTCTAAAATGAGATCAACAACGGATTTTTTCAGTATTTTGGGAAACATAAGACCACCTTTATCGTTAAAATACTAATCAATGTATCTTAGTATTTAAGGGAATCAGAAACCATTTTCTTTAAACATTAAATATATTATAAAGACATCGATCAAATTGTCCAATATAAACATAAAATTTCTCCAGTGCAATTAGATGATTATCCAAAATACCGTCCTTTGGATAATCGCCTAATTGCACTGGAGATGGGAAACCATGCGGTCAGTTGGAGGTTTTGACCGTAAGGTGATCATAATGAACTTGATTTAAACAAATCTTTTTCGAGATTCTATAAATCAAAAATGTCTCATTATATAATTCATTGGTCTTTGATTAAATCTTTCGTTGTGTTATATGCCTTTTGAACTAGTAAATCTGGTTTCCACTGGCCATATTCATCGCGGAAGGTTTCAATGGAAATCATTCCCTGATAACCTAAGCGATTTAGTTGATAAAGAAATCCCGTTAAATCAACCACGCCTTTATCGCATAATCTTCGGTGACTTTGATCTTTATAATCCAGGCCATATCCATCAGCATTATTCACATGTACAACAAAAATTTTATCCTTCTGAGCGAGTTGAAGGTCTGAAAAATCATTTGATTTGTTGGCACAGTAAATGTTAAATGCATCAAATGTATAGCCCACATTAGGTCTATCAACCTTCTCGACGATTTCTACCGCATGTTTAATGGTACGGACCATGCTTTTTCTCAAACCTACTAGCTCAAAAGCTAGGTTGATTTTGAAGGATCCTGCAACATCTGACATTTTTTTTAATGCTCTAACACAGGTTTCCGTCGCCTCATCCCTTGTTCCTTCATACGCCGGTTCCACAAACGGAGGAACAATAACAATACATTTTGAACCTACCTGACGTGCCAGGTCACAGGCATTAAGAAATTCCATATCAAAGGCTTCCTGTAGGACCGGATCACATTGATTAGAATATATGAAGGGCTTTAAGTAAACTGCATTCATCGCATGTGGTTTTATATGCATACAAGAAAAGCTCTTTGATAAGGTCTCTAGAGAATTGGTTTCCATATAGGCTTTTAACTGATCAAATCTTATCTCAATAAAATCAAAGCCCATCTTGTCACATAGCTTCAAATCCTTCTCTAGTGTAGAGCACTTTAGCGACGTTGCCTGATTAAATCCGATTTTCATAGACTCAATGCCTCCTAACGCCCCATTTGACCAAATGCACTTGGAATTGCCATTGAAATGGCAGGAATAAATGTTATTAACATCAGATCAATGATCATGATTAGAACAAAAGCTATTACCCCTGATACTACTTTATCTAGTGTGGTTTGACCTACTCTTGCTGAAACAAATAAGTTGATGCCTAATGGTGGAGTACAGAATCCGATCGCTAAATTAACAACCATAATTAGGCCGAAGTGAATGGGATTGATTCCATATACTTGGGCGATAGGAAGTAAAATAGGCGCAAGAACCATAATCGCCGGGGTTGTATCCATTACACAACCAACAATAAGTAAAATTATATTAATAATTAGGAGAATGATAATCGCGTTATCCGAAATACCTAATATTGCATTGGAGATAATGACAGGAACCTGTTCTATTGTCAAAATCTTTGCAAATGCCGTGGCACATCCGATAATGACCATGGTTGTTCCATTTGTTGAGAAAGCCCGCGTCATAGTGAAAAAAAGCTCTTTTGGCGTAAATTCCCGGTAAATTAGCGCTCCACAAAGGAAGGCATAAACAGCAGCAACCGCCGCCGCTTCTGTTGGTGTGAAGATGCCGCGATAAATCCCTCCCAAGATAATGATTGGATTGATAAGCGCCCATTTTGCTTCCCAGATGATACCAAGTTTTTCCTTAAATGGAATGGGATCTCTATCATCCTTCCAACCTCTCTTTTTTGCATAAAAATAACAGTAAATAATAAGGGAGAACCCAATGAGAAGGCCAGGACCAAATCCTCCCATAAAAAGCCCTGAGATTGATGTGTTTGTGGAAACACCATATACAACCATTGGAATAGAAGGAGGAATAATAACCCCAATGCTACCTGCTGCTGCTATTAATCCTAGAGTAAATGGCTTGGAGTATCCTTTTTCCAGCATGGTGGGAACTACCATAGTTCCAACGGCGGCAACTGTGGCAGGACCAGATCCAGAAACTGCTGCAAAAAACATGCAAACAACGATCGTAACGATTGCCAACCCGCCTGTTATTCTTCCAAAGAATGCATTAAAAACATTGAGAAGGCGCTTAGAAACGCCACCTGCTCCCATTAGCTCCCCTGCAATTATAAAGAGAGGAATTGCCATTAGTGGAAAAGAATCAGATGCCGTAACAAGAGATGCCGCTATAAAAGTATGTCCAAGAGTATCTGATGCAAGCACTGCTAAGAAGGAGGCACAGCCAATAGAGATGCCAATTGGAACATTGAGTAGCAAAAAGATAACCAAGCCTCCAAAGAGCAATAGTGTGATCATCTCTTAGCCTCCATTTCCTTTTCAAGTTTTCCATCTTTAAAGCAGTTAAATAAGTTTTGTATTATGCGAATGGCTGATAAGGCCATCCCAACGACAGGTGCCGCATAAACTACCTGCATGGGGAGACCCAATGCGGGAGATGTGCGGTTTAATAAGCCCTGCTTCGTGACCAGCTCCCATCCAGTGAATGCTATGTAAATGGCAAAGATGGCAAAGACAATATTTCCGATAATATCAAATATCTTATGATATTTCTTTGGAAGTATTTTTGTCATAATATCCAGTTTGATATGAGTGCTCATCTTACAACCATAGCTAATTCCAAGATAAATAGCCCAAATAAAAAGATATCGGGCAAGCTCCTCAGACCAAGATAGGGAGTTTTGAAAAACGTATCTTGCAAGTACTTGGATGAAGATAACTATCGTCATTACTGAAAGTATGGCAATACCAAGAGCTACTTCTAAGTATTCATCTATCCACTTAAAAATTCTTTTCATGGTTAGCTCCTTTTAACCATTCTGAAAAATGGATGGGCTTTCCTAACTTGGTGCTTTCATAAATTGCTTCCATTAAAGCAACTGTCTGAAACCCTTCCTCTGCCAGAACCAGAGGTGGCTTACCTTCAAGGATAGAGTCGATATAATTTTCAATTTGGAGTTTATGGTAGTGAACCTCTGGATTGTCACTGAAAAAGGCTTTCTTATCTTCCGCTTTCCACAGGTCAACTTTTTCAGTTTCATTAGGAATAGTCCAAACATCATTGTATGGAGCATCTGTTATTGGTGTGACACCAGCAATAAACATAGCTCCACCATCGGTTTGGACTCCTACGGAAGCACCATTGTCCCCATGGACTCGAACTTTTCCATAAAGTGCAGGGTTTTGAGCATTGCTGGCAGTAATTGTACCAAGAGCTCCATTCTTAAATTCAATGATAGCTACTGCTGTATCTTCAACCTCTATATAGGGGTGATTGAAGTTTCTCCATATTCCATATACCGTATCTATTTCTGAATTCATAAACCAAAGCAATAGGTCTAGCTGGTGGCAGGCCTGCGTGGGGAGCACCCCTCCGCCCTCTCCCTTCCATGTTCCTCTCCAGGGATCGGATTCATAATATGCTTGATCTCTCCATCCCAGCATTGTTACATTTCCTAAGATGGGTTTGCCTATCTTACCATCGATAATGGCTTGCTTTACTCGTTGAGATGCTTCATACAAACGTCTCTGAAAAAGTGTACTCACCAAGACATTATTCTTCTTACCAGCATTCACCATCCGTCTTGCGTGTTCTATACTCACTGAAAAGGGCTTCTCAACGATAACATTAGCTCCTGCGTTAGCTGCAGCTTCGCACCCCTCTGCATGAAAGGGGTGTGGAGTGCAGATGCTGACCAGGTCTAATTTTTCACCTTCAACCATACTTTCTACGGTTGGATAGGCATGAACATTAAATTCTTTTCCAAAAGCTTCTGCGCGTTTAAAATCAACATCACATACTGCTGTAAAATTGGATTTGGAAATTTCTTTGTAAATCTGGGCATGTGTCCGCGCAACCTTCCCGCAGCCAACTATGCCTGTTTTAAGTACACGCATATCATCTCCCTATTTTAAAATAGTATCCAGGTACTCAGGATGCGATAACTTTTCACGGATTAATTTATAAATCCCAGCGTCCTCGATTTTCTTTTTCCAAACAGCCTGTTCGTCTGAACTAATATCGATCACCTCAAGTTGGTCATCCTTCTGATACTTTTCCAAGATGCTGTGGTCATACTTCTGTGAAAACTCTCTTTGATTTTTCACCCAGGTCTTCCCTGCCTCAAGCAGGACTGCTTGATCTTCTTTGCTTAATTCATTGAACTTATCTAAATTCATACAAAATACAAAGGGAACATAGGTATGCTTATCTAGGGTCAGATATTTCTGAACAGTCATAAATTGGCTACTATCGATTATCCCTAATGAATTTTCCTCGCCATCTACAGTGTTTTGCTGTAACGCAGTATATAGTTCATTAAAAGACATCGGTGTAGGGTTTGCTCCTAATGCTTCCCATGTTTTTAACTGAATTTCATTTTCCATAACACGAATTTTGAGTCCCTTTAAATCATCAGGGCTTTTAACAGGAAGCTTATTATTTGTCAGGTATCTAAATCCATTTTCACCAAAACCTAAGACTTTTAGTTTGAATTGTTCTAGATCCCTCATCATTCCTTGCCCAACTTCACCATCTAAGACATCATAAACTTCCTGATAGTCGCTGAAAATAAATGGGGCATCAAACAAAAAGAAATCATCGAAGAAAGAAGCAAGAGGCGTAATCGGTGAAATGGCCATATCGATATCCCCCATTTGAGTACTCTCGACAACAGCTTTATCATCACCTAATTGATTGTCATGGAAAAATTTTACTTGGATTCGTCCATCTGTTTTTTCTGCCACTTCTTTAGTAAAGATTTCTGCAGCATCCTTGGCTGATTGTGAAACAACACTTGCCACTCTTAAGGTTATCGAATCGTTTTCTTTTTTGGGTGAAGAAACTTCTTTTTCCCCAGGTTTTCCTCCATTACCTTGGCAAGCTACTAACAGTAACATTGAAAAAATTAACCCCGCTGTCAAGATCTTTCTAATTTGTTTCATAACCTTCTCCTTCTTCTATTGTATTTGTTTCGGTTTACTGGTATGCTCTTTATACCGGTGCTGATAGTATATTAGCTTCTTGATCTCTTGTCAAGGGGAAAAGCGTTTCCATTTCAGGCCCCTCGCCCTGCCATGTAAATTAGCTATTCTCCACAAGTTTCGCGCCGTATAATTTAGTTAAATGATTATCTTAAAGGTAGAAAAAGTTTTCATTTCACTAAAAAAGCAAATGATGTGTATGTTTATAAATGTTCTAAATCTGGGAGGTGAATATGAAATTTTTGGTATTAGAATCTTCAACATCTTCAGGTAAAGCACTCTATTTTGATACCGAACAAGAATCTGACCCACAAATAAAAGCTATTAGTTATCCTTTTACAGGGGCTGATCTCACCCAGCATAATGCACAAGTCGTATATGAATTGACTCTTCAGTCTGCGAGAGAAGTATTACAGGATAGAAGGGTTGATGCTATTGCTATCAGTGGTACGTGGCATTCCCTTGGATTATTCGACCAAGAGATGAAGCCAGTAACTCCAGTTTTTCCATGGAATTCAACAATTGCCTCTCCCATTTGTAGAGAGTTAAGAAGTGACCTTGCTTGGAAATCATATTATCTAGAAACGGGATGCATGATAAATTCAATTTATCCTTTTTTCAAACTTTTATACCTATCCCAATTAGGCTATGACCTCAAAGATTATTATATAGGTGGACAAAATGTTTTTAATTTCTATCAATTAACAAAGAAGTATATGGTATCGGAATGCTTAGTCTCAGGTTCTGGATTATATAATATAAACACACAAGATTATGATGAAAAATTAAATCGTCTTTTAGGCGTTTCTACTTCTAACTTACCAAGTATTGTTCCTTCTAACTCTGTTTTTCCGCTAGATCCAGGAGCTGCTCGGCTACTAAATATATCTCCAGGAATCCCAGTCATGGTTCCAAATTCTGATGGTGGGCTTAATCAAGTTGCTGAAAATGCTCAGAATCCAGGGCAAGCTACATTTTCTGTGGGAACTAGTGGTGCCATAAGGATCTCAACAGCTCAGCCTGTATTATCACCAAACCAATCTACCTGGTGTTATCGTTCCCCTGTTAATTGGCTTACCGGGGTTGCAACCTCAGGTGCCTGTAACTGTATTGACTGGTTCCGAATGAATTTCGCTGCTGGAATGGATTATTCTGCTCTGGAGGCTGAACAAAATTCATATGATGCACCTATTTTCCTCCCATTCTTGAATGGAGAGCGATGCCCGGGGTGGAATGATCAAAGGGAGGCAAGCTTTCATGGTATTAAAGCACAGCATACCATACAGGATTTATATCAAGCTGTTCAAGAGGGTATTCTATTCAACTTATTTCAATCCTATCTTGAGCTTATTGCACTTGTTGGAAAACCCGACAGCATTTATCTATCAGGAGGTATCCTTAATTCAGATAAATGGATTCAAGTTTGTGCAGACATCTTCTGTCAACCATTGTTTCTATCCCATAATAATCAGGCATCTTTGATTGGAGCCCTAAAATTGCTCCTCAATCATTTTAAAGAAAAAGATTGTTTCTTGGAAACTAGCAGAAAAACTGTTTTTCCTAAAGGGGAAAGACAGCGTCTCTATCAAAATCGCTATGAACGATATCTAGAGGCGTACAATTCATTTAAGCAAATATAATTTGTTGTATTTATTATAAATTTGAGTGTGAGCAGGAAAAGATGAGTCCAATTCAAATGGAGGAAGAGAGGCAAAGAGATGCGTAAATCAAGGATAGGTATTATTGGGCTGTCTGTTATGGGCAAGGGGCTTGCTCTAAATATGGCTAACAATGATTTCTTGGTGTCTGTTTATAACCGAACTGAGAAGAAAACTAGAGATGTTATTGCTCAAGATCATACGGGGAATCTTCATGGTGTTTTTTCTCTTAAAGAATTTCTTGATAGCCTGGAAAGTCCAAAGAACATTTTAATTATGATCAAGTCTGGTTCTGCTGTGGATGAGATGCTAGATAAGCTTCTACCTCTATTAAGAGAAAATGACCTTATCATTGATGGAGGGAATTCACACTTTAAGGATACGATTCGCAGGAGTAATTATTTGGAGGAAAAAGGAATTTTCTACCTAGGAATGGGGGTTTCGGGAGGAGAAAAGGGAGCACTCGAAGGTCCAGCTATTATGGTGGGTGGAAATTTTCAGGCCTATAATCGTATAGATGATGTTTTAGAGGCGATCTCTGCTAAAGCCGAGGACGGCCTCCCCTGTTGTAAATATATTTCTGATAATGGATCCGGTCACTTCGTCAAAATGATACACAATGGAATTGAATATGGTGATATGCAAATAATAGCTGAAGCTGTCTCAATTATGAAACATCTATTACATATTGACAATAAGGAAATGTCTGAAATATTTCGTCAATTTAATAAGGGCCATCTGGAAAGTTACCTTATTGAAATCACTGCTCAATTATTAAAGGAACCCGATGACCAAGGAGAGGGATTCTTGGTTGATAAGATTCTTGATCACGCAGAGCAAAAGGGAACAGGAAAATGGGCCAATCTAGAAGCTATCGATTTGGGTATTAACACCTCCGTCATGATGGCCGGCCTACAGGCTCGCATGATGTCCTCTATAAAAGTGCAAAGACGAAAAGCCGCTGGGATCTATGTAAAAAGAAAAACACCTATCGTTCCTGACAAGGAAAGTCTATTAAAAGATCTTGAGTCTGCTCTACTTGCAGCTAAGGTTATGTCCTATGCACAAGGCTTCTCGCTACTACGGAAAGGAGCACAAATCTATCATTGGAAATTTGATTATAAAGAAATCGCATCCGTCTTTCGAGCTGGCTGCATTATACGGGCAGACTTGCTTTACGTTTTAATGGATGAATTTAGCAAAAATAATGAGCTAGATAATATTTTGCTAACAGAATCCTTTTCAAAGATTCTAAAAAATAGTGTATCTGGCCTACGTAAAATTGTTGTCCACTGCATCGATGGAGGATTTGCCTGCCCTGCTATGAGCTCAGCCATTTCCTATTTCGATGCCTTCTGCACGGAAAATAGTGAAGCAAATATTATTCAAGCCCAGCGGGATCTGTTCGGAGCACATACATTTCAACGTAATGATGGGAAGGAAGGTTATTTCCATCATAATTGGTCATAACAGATGCTGTTCAAGAAGGAGCCATGTGAAAGAGGGGTGATCAAAAACTCTATTTGGACAGTATTCTTTCTAATACTGTCTTCTTCCACAGAATAAAAGAAAGCTATTTAGAAGGGAGAAAACATTATGCTCTAAAAATATAATTTCTTTAAGTGATTAAAAATCTAACATGGGTTCCTGCATACGTATGAATACTGGGATACGCCCATTGATTTCAGCAACTACAAAGAAAAGGGATTAATTGATATTAGAAACACCATTGATGTTTGCGGGAAACTGATAAGGAGGAACGGCTTTAATGAAAATACTAATCACGCCACGTTCATTTGGAAAATACAATATGGATGAATTAAAATCTCTTCTTTCAGAGAAAAATATTGAATATAAGTTAAATCCATATGGTCGTATCCTAACAGAGGATGAAATGATAAAAGAATTGGAAGATATGGATGGAGTTATTGTTGGAGTAGATCCTCTAAATAATAGGATTATAGAAAAGTCAAGGCAACTTAAAGCTATCTCCAAATATGGAGTTGGCGTAGATAATATTGATGTGGCGTTTGCTAAATCGAAAGGGATTCCTATATCCGTCACACGAGGTGCGAATTCAGATGCTGTTGCTGATTATACTTTTTCCCTTTTATTAGCCGTTGCTCGGCGATTAATAGAAATTAATAATACTGGGAAAGCTGGTGATTGGTCTAAAAAGATATCACTTGATGTTTTTAAAAAGAAACTTGGCGTCATCGGTATGGGGGCAATTGGGAAAAAAGTTATTGAGAGGGCTAAGGGCTTCCAGATGGAGGTTTTGGGCTTTGATATTTTTGAAGATCAAGGCTATATGAGAACTAACCATGTAAGAAGCGCCAGCATTAAAGAAATTATGCAGGAGTGTGATTTTGTGAGCCTACACCTTCCATTAACCCCCGAAACCAAGCATGTAATTAATAAGGACGCATTGTCATTGGCGAAAAAAAATTTGGTTCTTATTAATACTGCACGCGGAGGATTAATCGAGGAAGAAGCTTTGTATCAGGCGTTAAAAGAAAAAAGGATTTATGGTGCAGGTCTGGATGCCTTTGAAGAGGAAGGTCCATGCAAATCTCCTTTGTTCTCACTGGATAATGTGGTGATTGGGACGCATACTGCTGCCTCAACGATCGATGCAACAAAGAATATGAGTCTGATGTCGTTAGAAAATTTAATACATGATTTGGAGGATATTAATGAATAAGTTTCAAATGATGCAATACTTATATGAAGAAAAACTTGTCGCCGTAATACGCGGGAATAATGAAGAACAGGTGATTGAAACTGCAAAAGCAGTAGTTGCTGGAGGAATCCATTTTTTAGAGATTACCTTTACTGTGCCTAATGCTCAAATTATTATTGGCAAACTAAATGGGATGTTTCCATGTGATTCCAGCGTAGTTGTTGGTGCAGGAACCTGCTTAGATGCTGAAACCGCCCGCATTGCTATTTTAGCCGGAGCAAAGTTTGTAGTATCTCCTCATTTTGACCCTGATATAATGAAAATTTGTAACTCATATTGTGTTCCGGTTTTCCCAGGGTCAACAGATGTAACAGGTATTAAAGAATGCTTATCCTATGGTGCAGAAGTGGTAAAACTCTTTCCCGGTGAAATCATGGGAATCCATGCTATTAAGGCTTTTAAGGGCCCACTCCCCCATGCAGAATTCATGCCTACAGGTGGTGTAAACGTAGATAATGTCATTGAATGGCTCAAGGGGGGTGCTTTTGCCGTTGGTGTTGGAGGAAGCCTGACTGGTGCTGCAAAAAATGGAGAGTATACTAAGGTCACTGAAATGGCCAAACAATTTGTAGAACAGGTTCACAAATTTAAAAGCCAGCAGGGTGCTTAGGGGCTAGTGAATCATTGAATGATACATTTGAGATTAAGCTAATTAATATCTAGTTTACAATCTGAAAATAGTTATATATTGTCCCCCAAGATTGGATTTTTATCACTTTCTTTGGGGGACAGTTTATTTATTCAACCTCCATTTTATCGTTCTCTTCTTGTTATTTATTCGATTAAACTATAAATGAAGTTATTGATTCTGTGATGCTGGAGATAAAAAAACTATGAATGATATCAACCATAATCTGATTTAGAAAATTAATTCCCTATAATCAGGAAATTCATAGTTAGATCTAAAGCATCATTTTTCTAATCAGAAAAGTAATATTTGCTGGGATTCCGCTCAATATAAAATAAGCTCATAGGCTAAGGCCATCCGCAGGTCATGGTCAAGGTCAAATTTCGGCGGCCGGTAGTCCAGTGGCCAGAGTCCTCAGCATTAACAGTGATAGGCCCTAGTTGTGGTTGACACCTTCTTGCCACACTTGGTACAAATAAATTTCATCCTAGAACCTCCAAAAACGACGGACCAGAGGGATCTTTCCCATAATATATGTGGTAAGAAAAGCAAGAGCAATGATGAGGAGAGTCTTGGCGGGGATGGCCAGAAAGCTATTAAAACTTATGGTAGTAAAGCCAAGTTTCGCGGATAGCTTGTTAATGAGAAAGGGATGGAATAGGTAAAGACCCAGGGTCAAGGAGGAAAGCTGGTAGATCAGCTTTTTTACTCCCTGCGCCCCTTCCCAATTTATCTGCTTGAAAAGTAGGAAAAGAGAAATAGCTTCGATAAAAGTCGTGAGGGAAAAATAGTCGTGAAGAGGAATTTATACACCCCCTTTTGCCAGAGTCCCCATCTGGGTTGAAACGGTGCAAATTGCAACTGATAAGGCATAAAGGGCAAATAATGCCATTGGATGATAGGAAAGCCTATTCGTATTGGCGAAATAGTAACCGAGGATCATGTGGCCAGCATACCCCATAAGGTCCATAGGAATCTTATTTATCAGGCTTAGGATCAAGGGATTTTGAACAAATGAGTCCCGGGTCGGTCGAATGATACCGAAAAGGAAAAATAAACCTAAGAAATACTTTAAAAGTTCTCCCTGCTTGTAAGATCCAATGGTCCTTAGGAAGGGTTGGAGCATATACAAGCCAATGAGGCTGGGGAGAAACCATAGGTGGTAGTGGCTTTTCGCTGTAGCTAGAGATAAGTCCCTCCAGTTCGTATCCAGGATGGCATCCAAACCGATTGAATCAACCGCATATGAAAACGACCATACGCCCAAATCAAGAAAAGAGGGATAATCTTTTTTTGGAACAAGTCCTTTAGGGGAAGGTCCTTTTCAACAGAAAGACGCCGCTTAACATGAAGAAGAGGGGGTCGGAAGACCGGACCATGCTATCATAGCAATTCATGGCGAACCAGGAAGCAGATCCGGGAGAAAGCTCATAAAAACAAGAGACGGAAACATGGAGCAAGACCACCATTCCTGCTGCGCAGATACGCAATAAATCATAGGAGATATTCCGGCTCGTGGGAGCCAGTTGATTGATTTCTTTCCTTTGAGTTTGATTATCCTTCATCCGAATACTTTTCCTCTTCCCTTCTCCCCATTGTACTTCCCTTTCATTTCAGGAGTGTATTTTATAATCCCAAGTTCACTGGCTCTTGTATATTCTAAACCACCAGTTATCATTCCCATTCAATCGTCGCCGGGGGCTTGCCGGTGATGTCATAGACGACGCGGCTGACGCCGTCGACTTCGTTCACGATGCGATTGGAGGCGCGGTCAAGGACGTCGTAAGGAATGCGGGCCCACTCGGCGGTCATGAAGTCGTTCGTGGTGACGGCACGCAGACCGAGGACGCAATCGTAGGTGCGATGATCGCCCATGACGCCAACGGTGGCAATGTCGGTGAGGACGGCAAAATATTGGCCGATGGTGCGATGGAGGCCGGCGTTCTTGATTTCTTCGCGCCAGATGGCATCGGCATCCTGGACGATGCGAATGCGTTCGCGCGTGATGTTGCCCAGAATACGCACAGCAAGTCCGGGACCCGGGAACGGCTGACGCCAGACGAGATCCTCGGCGATGCCAAGTTCGGTGCCGACAGCGCGCACTTCATCCTTGAAGAGATCGCATAAGGGTTCTACGAGCTCCTGAAAACGAACATTTTTCGGCAAGCCGCCGACATTGTGGTGCGATTTGATGACGGCGCCGCCCACTCCGGACTCAATGACGTCCGGATAGATCGTGCCCTGAACAAGGACATCCACCGCGCCGATTTTTTCCGCCTCTTCTTCAAAGACACGGATAAACTGCTCGCCGATGATTTTGCGCTTCTTTTCCGGATCGGTGACTCCGTCCAGCAGACGCAAAAAGCGTTCCGAAGCATCCACGCGAATCAGATTGAGACCGAATTCTTCCTTAAATACGCGCTCAACCGTATCCGCCTCATCCTTGCGCAAAAGGCCATGATCCACGAAAACGCAGGTCAGATCCTTGCCGATGGCTTTGTGCACGAGAAGTGCCGCCACGGATGAATCCACGCCGCCGGAAAAGGCGCAAAGCGCTTTCTTCCCCGCCAACGTTTCTTGCAAATGCGAAATGGTCTGCGAAACGAAGGTGGACATCTTCCACTGTCCCGTCACGCCGCAGATGGCATAGAGAAAGTTGTGAAGCAATTGCTTGCCGAAGACCGTATGCTCCACTTCGGGATGAAATTGCATACCGTAGAGACGGCGGCGGTCATCGCCGAAGGCGGCCACCGGACAATTCGCGGAATGCGCAATGGCGGAAAAGCCTTCGCCCAAAGCGTGAATCTGATCGCCATGGCTCATCCACACGACGGAAGTTTCCGGCATCTCCTGAAAGAGAGGCGAGGAAAGGTCGAAGGTCGTCTCTGTTTTACCGTATTCGGCAACACCGGCTTTAGCAACTTTTCCCGCTGTATGATGCGCGATCCACTGCGCACCGTAGCAAATGCCGAGGATGGGAATGCCCAGCGACAGGATCCCTTCATCCGCCTGAAGCGATTGCGGATCATAGACCGAATCCGGGCCGCCTGTCAAAATCAGGCCGGAATAATGCCCTTCCTGAATAACGGAAAGCGGTGTCGTACAAGGCTTAATCTCACAATAGACGTGTTCTTCCCGCACCCGACGACCGATGAGCTGTTTATATTGTCCGCCAAAATCCAAAATCAGGATTTTTTCCTGCCGAAGCGTTTCTGTTTGAAGCATAATTCCTCCTGTTTGCACTACACCCGCGCGGGTAGATAAAAGAGCAGTCACAAGCCTCCGCATGCCGGAGTCGAAGAGCCCGGCACGAAAAGGCTACCCTTGATAGCTTCATTATATCGAATTTTACCGTCCCGATGGAACGGATATGCGGATGTTGCCGCCGATATGCGGAAACAAACACATCTCTACGGAAGAAAGGATCCCCTATGTCTACGATAAAGCGAATTCGCTATTTTGACGACTTTACCGTCGGCGAGACATTTCCGATCGCACCGATACGCCTTGACGAACAGGATCGTCTGGCGTTTTCCACAAAGTTTGAAGGCGGTACGCTCTTTCCCGGCCTATCCCCTTGGCATGTGGCGACCGCCGTCTGGGGAAAATGGGTGGAGACGAAAACGGATGCCGGCGGGATGGTGGCCGGCATGAGCATTGATTTTGCCCGCTGGTATCGAAACGTATCGGTCGGCGAAATACTCCTCGGCACCGTCACCATTTCCCGCAAGCGCGTTTTCTCCACCGGGGATGCCGGAAGCGTCTCCTTTTTGCTTTCCGTCGTAGACCAAGACCGTCGGCCCATTCTGGAGATGGAAATTACCGGCAAAATGCGGCTCCGCACACCGGTAGCACCCGATTCGCAAGCAACCTCTGCGCCGAAACAAAAGGAAACCGAACCGCAGAGCATGCAAACGTGGCATCCTGCGCCGTTCACGCTGTCGGAAGAAGAAATCATCGCCTTCGGCCTGGCGTTTGATGATCGCCCCATTCATGTGGATCGCGACGTTGCCGCCCAAGGTCCTTTCGGGGAGCTGATCGCCTCGGGATTGCATTCCATGGCGCGTCTTCTCGGCCTGTGGTATGCAACCATCCACGAAAAAGAAAGCGCATTTTCCGACGATGGTACATTCGAAATTCTCAATGCCCGCTGGCTTTCGCCGGTGAGAGCGAAACGTACCATCGTTCCATCCATTGCACTTACAAAAAAAGAACCTGCGCCGGATGGACGCGCGGTTCTTTATTTTACAAATCAACTATGCGATATACGGGAAAGCCCCCTCGTTCTCTGCCACATCCGAACGCTCCGATCAACAGGTATCCAATCCTAAAACGAGAAAAGGCAACCTTGGAATAGGGGCAGATGTTTTTTTGCTATAATGAGGAAGAAGCGATAGATACGTCAGGATGAAAGAAGATAGAGACTCGCTTGACGGTAAGAAAAAGGGGAACAATCGCGTGGGAAAAGAGAGGAAAGTGAAAATGAAGAAAAAAGCACTGGGAGCAGCACTACTATCTTTTTTGCTGGTCTTTAGCATGATTTTCGGCCTCCTGCTGGGAAATGTCCGGGCAGAGGTAGTTCCTGACCCGGAGGGCATTTCGTATGATGCCGATGGGAATCTGAACATTGCAAATCAAAAAGATTTGCAGACGGAAATCGAAAAAGCACGCTCGTTAGGCGTAAAGGTCAATGTGAGTGAAAACAAGAACCCGGCTTTATATGTTGGTGATACGGCTGCGTTAAATGCAGCAATAACGACTATTGAAAACCAGAATCACGCCGCAATAACAAATTTAAAAGCCGCTGTCGAGCAGCAAAAGGTGAATAACGATGCATATAAAGAGCAGCTCGTTCAGTCTTTCAAAGATGCCAACGGCCAGACCTGGTCTTATGATGACTTGCGTCGTTTAGTGTTATCGCCATCCGAACTGGATGCATATAAAAGCGATCCTACGGTCTTGCTCGCAAAAGTGATCCAGCGCTTTTCGGAATCCTCCGTCGTGACCGCAAATAAAAATACGAAGCGAGGAGAAACACATCTCGCCGAAAAAGACTTTTTAACTACCGGGGATACAATTCGCTACAACAACGTGTTTACCGACCGTCGAAGCGGAAAAATTGTCGATCTTCTCATAACAATAGGCAACATTGAAGAAATACAGGGCATCAAGGAGAATGCCACCAGAGTACCGGTAACAAAAACCACATTAATAGGCGGTCTTCCAGATCAACCTCGCTTCTTTTATGGAAGACATGACGTCACCATGGATGTCAAATTTCTCGAGAACGGTACAGACAATCCAATTTCCATTATACCTATCTTGCTTTTTGTCGATGTGGATCACTATCAAGGTGTGAAAGTAACCAATGCTGCGATCATCGGCGCCTTGCCCGGAAAAAACGTCGCGAGTGATCAAAATCGCCCCGGAGTGTACGCTGCAACAGTTAATACAGATGATCGCCCCGATGGAGGAAGCAATGTTTACTGGCTGATGTTTGGTGCCCAGGAAACCACCGGCTTCACATATACCTTCTATGCGCATACCGTTGACGGACTAAATGTTTATCAGGGTATAGGGGCCATGGATAGTGTCATGAAAGACGGCTACACCCCACCAACCAAGCCTCAGCAGGAAGTCGTTACGGTGAACGTCTTAAAACAGCCGATCTATCACCAGGTTTCCTACCAGTTTATGGGCAATTATCCCAAGAAGGCGAAGCTTCCGACCGACGCAACGAAATATGCCGTTGGGCAACAGCTTAACGTGGCGGCAGAGCCGGATAAAATCTCCGGATGGACATTCTTGGGTTGGTTTGAAGATCAGACACTGAAGACTCCCATCAAAGCCCACCCTGTCAATACCAACGAAATAATCTACGGCGCATGGAAAAGAAAGCCTACTCCGCCAACAATCTCTTCCAGCGTGAGCAGTTCGTTGCCACCAAGCTCCGACTCGATGAGCACTGTTCCGGGCATTCCCCAGACACCGGAGCAGCCGCCGGAAACGTCGAGCACGCCGAAGCCGACGAAGACGAATGCTAAAGCACCGAGGACCGGGGAATTGGAGAATCGCATGTGGGGTATCACCCTGCTTGGCCTTGCAACTGCGGCCGTCGGTTTTGCAACGATCGAGAGAAAGAAATCGAAACGCTAAGCAAAAAAGATAGAAGAAACAAAAGGGAAGGCATCGCGTAGATGCCCTCCCTTTCTTTCTTCACACGCCATTTCTGAATCTTGTTTCTACCTTTCCGGCATAAGCCGCGCCAAAAACTGGTAAATTCCGCCGGCATTATTGGATCCCGTGCGGTACTTCGCTGTTGCCGCCGCTCGATCGGAGGCTTTTTCCATCGCCACACTCACCCCGGCATAGGCCAACATGGGAATATCATTATCTTCGTCCCCAAAGGCCACGATTTCATCCGGCATGATGTCATAGCGATCCGCATATTCCTGCAACCCGGTGCCCTTGTTGATGCCACGCATCATGGCCTCAAAATACGTTTCCGCCGAAAACGCGCCGTAGATATCGGCTTCATAGTCATCTTTTACCATGGCCTGCGCCTTTAAAATCAGCGAACGGTCGCCTAAAACGCAAGCTTTTACCGGTTCCTCCGGAAGCGGCGTACTCAAGTCATAGTGTTCCACTTTCATCGACGTCACTTTTTCAATGCGTTCCAGTCCCTTTTCCATGGATATCCCAAAGTAGGTAAGCCCTTCTCGTTTCGGCACGTCTACATAAATTTTCTCGCGTCCATAGGCGATCAATGTCAATAGAAATGGCTTCCATAGCTGAAAATAGTGCTGTGCGGATGCAATTGTCAGGGTGTGTCGCCAAAGTTCCTTTTCCACGCCCAGTTGGTAGGCATGCCCGCCGTTTGCGCCGATGATGACGCCTTCGTGGCGATCCATTTGCAATTCGCGCGCATAGCGCATCATGCTCTGAATGGGGCGCCCGGAAATTAAGGTCAGTCGAATGCCCTCTTCTTGCCAGGCAATGAGCAACTCTTTGGTACGCTGCTCAATCGTTAGGTCCGACTGGAGGATGGTACCATCCATATCCGATGCGATCAGACGCAACGGATGTCCGTTCGGAAGGAGTATCGTTTTTGTCATTCTTCCTCTTTTCTTTGTTTCTGCGCTTGCACCTTCTCTGTCACCGCTCCTGCGGCGACGGCAAGCGCCTCTTTTCTTCTCTTTGTTCCCTGCCAGTATAACCGATTTTTTATCTTCGCTCATGCGCAAACAGAGAAAAGCGGGCAAAAACGACCGATTTTAACCTGTTTCTAACACAAACCCGTCGGTTCATTCGAGACTAAGGATATAATACCAATAGATCATCATCACGGGCATCAGGGAGGACGAAATGAGCGAACAACGTACCGTACAACCAAATGAGGACAAATTACGCGAAAACAAGAAGCAAGCCAAGGGCTCGGATACCAGTTTTACCCAGAATCGCGAGCTTTCCTGGCTGGAATTTAATCGCCACGTCCTGCAGGAAAGTACCGATCCTCGTGTTCCACTTTATGAGCGTTTTAAGTTTATCGCCATTTTTACTAGCAATCTCAGCGAATTCTTCCGGGTGCGCGTCGGATCGCTTATGAATTTAAAGGAATGGAAGGGTAATGTTCTTGACAACAAGACGGGCTGGAATGCCGATGAGCAGCTTTCCCATGTCTTTGCGGAAATGCCGCAGCTCTATGCTGAACGCGATGCCGCTTTCGCACAATTAAGCGATGCGCTGGAGCTTTCCGGTGTGCATCACAAAAGCATGGAAAACCTGACCAAGTCGGAGGCGAAATTCATTGCCAGCTATTATGAAACCAATGTTTTGCCGCTTTTGTCGCCGCTGATTATCAATGCGCGTCATCCATTCCCACACATGGTCAACCAAATGCTGTATATATTCTGCGACGTGGAAGACCTCAAGGGCATCGAGTATTATGCTCTCATCGGCGTCCCGGCCTGGATCTCACCCATTGTTTTCTTTCCGGAAGGAGCCTCGTATGTGCTGCTGGAAGAAATCATTATGGATCAAGCGGCGACGCTGCTGAGCGGCTTCAAGATTAAGGATTCCGCCGTCATTTCATTAACACGCAATGCGGATATCGATCTGGATGACGGCATCGACGAGATGGAGGGCAACCTTTTACAGGCCATGAAAAAGGCGATAAAAAAGCGGAATCGTCTTGCACCGGTGCGTCTGGAAATTCAGGGTTCGCTTCCGAAAGCATCCATTAAATTCCTGTTGAAATATCACCGTCTAGACAATACCCAGGTATATTTCAGCAAGGCCCCCTTGCGCATGAAATACGTCTTCGCGATTGAGGATCTGTTAACGCCCAAGCAGAAAGATCAGCTCTGCTATCGGTCCTTCGCGCCACAGCCTTCCCCCATGTTTTTGCCCGATGTGCCCGTCATTGACCAGGTGTTTCAGGAGGATAAGCTGCTGCACTATCCGTATGAGTCGATGGAGCCATTCCTTCGCATGTTAAAAGAAGCGGCGCAGGATCCGACCGTGATCTCTATTTCCATTACCATCTATCGTATGGCCTCCATTTCCAAGGTGGCGGAATATTTAGCCATGGCAGCGGAAAATGGCAAGGATGTGCTGGCCCTGATGGAATTGCGAGCTCGTTTCGATGAAGAAAACAACATAGACTACTCGGAACGTCTGGAACAGGCGGGCTGCACCGTGATTTACGGTCTCGAAGACTACAAGGTGCATTCCAAAATCTGTCATATTGCACTCTACCGGGAAGGCAAAGTACGCGAGATCACGCAGATCGGAACCGGCAATTACAACGAAAAAACGGCAAAGCAATACACCGATTTAAGCTACTTCACGGCGGATGAGCGCATCGGTGCGGATGCCGGAGCCTTTTTCAAAAACATGCTCATCAGCAAAGTCGACGGCCGCTATGACAAATTATGCGTTGCTCCTACGGGCATTAAGCCGATGTTGTTGACGCTGATTGATCGCGAGATTTTGCGGGTCAAAAACGGCGAAGATGCGCGCATCCTCTTGAAATGCAATTCCATCACCGAACGCGATCTGATGGACAAGCTTTCCGAGGCCTCGAACGCCGGCGTTCATATTGTGATGATTGTTCGAGGCATCTGCTGTCTTTTGCCCGGCATCCCCGGCAAAACCGAAAATATTCGGGTGCTGTCCGTAGTCGGCCGTTTTTTGGAACATCACCGCATTTATTGCTTCGGTGCGAACCGCGAAGATATGTATATTTCTTCTGCCGATCTGATGACGCGCAATTTAGTGAATCGCGTCGAAATCGCCGTGCCGATTCAGCAGGATGCCATTCGACAACGCATCAGTCATATTTTGGATGTGTTTCTGGCCGATGATGCCAAGGCACGGGAGCTCTTCTCCGACGGCAGCTATCGCCGCGTACAAGGAACAAAAGGTCTCTCCGCACAATCCCGCTTCATGGAAGAAGCGGAGGACGCCGCAGGAAGATTCCGGGAAGAATTGCGGGCAAGAGAAAAGCCGGTCTCTGCGCCCGCTACTACACCAAAACAGACGCCCGCACCGGCACCCGCGCCAAAACTGACCCCTGCACCCACTACTGCACCAAAACCGACACCTGCACCTGCGGCCGAACCGAAGCCGACGCCTGCGCCCGCGCCTGCATCAATACCGACATCGGCACCCGCGGCCGAACCAAAGCCAACGCTCGCACCCGTAACAGCTCCAACGCCTAAAGTAACACCGAAAACGGAAAAGACACAAAAAGCAGGCGAGGTGACTCGTCACGGTACTCTACACCAAGCCATCCAGGCTGCAACACAAAAACCGCAGCAACCGCCAGTCGCGCCTGTGACACAAAAGCCGCAGCAGACAGACCATGCTGACGTCACAACACAAAAACCACAAAACACGATTTCTGTTCCGGCATCGGAAGAAACAGGCAAAGAGGATAACGCGCAGACGGCCGCAAAAGCAGCGCCAACTGAAAGCGCGTCAACGTCTAACAAGGAAAAAAGTGCGCCAAAAGCTGCCGAACCACGTAGCTTGTGGCAAAAAATTAAGGCGTTTTTCCATCGCGGATGACTTTGAAAAACGCCTTGCATCATTAAAAAAACGCCGTGCTGTGTGCGCAAGCGAAACTACTTTATTTCTCGGTGTTTCGCCTGCCCTCGGCACGGCGTTTTTGAAAAAAAGTCCGAAGAAGATTTGCGGAAACGTCCGCATAGAGCCCGGATGTGACCGGAAAGGCATGCAGATTATCCCCATGGCCGAGAATGGCAAACTGGGATCCGCAGCCGCCGCGTTCCGGGTCATCGGCGCCGTAAACAAGGCGACCGAGACGCGCATGAAGCATGGCGCCGGCGCACATCACACAAGGTTCCAACGTGACATAGAGTGTCATCTCGGTCAACCGACGTCCGTATCGACGACCGGCAGCTTCCAGAAGCAATAATTCTGCATGCGCGAGTCCGTTATGATCGCGTTCGACGCGGTTGATGCCTTCCGCCACTACGACGCCACGGCATACTAAAACAGCACCGACAGGCACTTCGCCCAAGGATGCTGCCCACCGTGCTAAACGCAACGCGCGACGCATATAGTGTCGGTCTATCACGCGGCGCGGGAAACAGACGACCGCCATGGGACGCTGCCTCCCCTTCGGTCCGCGCAAAACCTTCTTTAATTGCGCACGACGCATGAATCGCATGTCCCTCATCCTTGCTCTTTTAAACGATCCCGTTCCAGAATGGGCTGTAGATACTTTCCGGTATAGGATCCTTTTACGCGACAAACTTCTTCCGGCGTGCCTTCGGCTACAATTTGGCCGCCGCCGTCTCCCCCTTCCGGGCCCAGATCGACCAGATAATCCGCCACTTTAATCACATCCAGATTATGCTCAATGACGACAATCGTGTTTCCTTGATCAATCAGGCGCGTAAATACCTTGATGAGCTTATCAATATCTGCCACGTGCAAGCCTGTAGTGGGCTCGTCCAGAATATAAATGGTTTTACCCGTGGACACTTTTCCGAGCTCCGCCGCCAATTTGACACGCTGGGCTTCACCGCCGGAAAGCTCCGTCGACGGCTGGCCGATCTTGAGATATCCCAGGCCCACGTCCACCAATGTTTGCAGCTTGCGGGCAATGCCCTTATGGTTGCGGAAAAATTCCAGTCCCTCTTCGATGGTCATTTCCAACACGTCGGAGATGGTTTTTCCGCGGTAATGCACCTGCAGGGTTTCGTGGTTGTACCGATGCCCGTGGCAGACTTCACACGGAACGTAGACGTCGGGAAGAAAGTGCATCTCCACCTTGATGGTGCCATCCCCCCGGCAGGCCTCGCAGCGCCCGCCCTTCACGTTGAAGGAGAAGCGTCCCTTGTCAAAGCCGCGCATTTTTGCTTCATTCGTCTGGGCAAAGACGTCCCGGATGAGATCAAAGACCTTCGTATACGTTGCCGGATTGGAGCGCGGTGTACGCCCGATGGGCGATTGGTCAATTTCAATGACTTTGTCCAGTTCTTTTTCACCGCGAATGCTGCGATAGGCACCCGGACGCAAATGCGCTTGGTTCAGGCGATTCGCCAGCACTTTGTATAAAATGCCCTCCACAAAGGAGCTCTTTCCGGAACCTGATACGCCCGTAATGCACGTCAAAACGCCCAGCGGCAAACGGATATCGATGTTCTTCAAGTTATTTTCCTGACATCCCAACACTTCCATCCAGCCGGTGGGTTTGCGACGTTCGACCGGCACGGGAATGAATTTACGGTGGGCAAGATAATCGCCCGTGATGGAGTTCGGATTGGCGCAGATGTCATCGAAGGTGCCTTCCGCGACCAAAGTGCCACCCTGAATGCCTGCTCCGGGGCCGATGTCCACAATCCAGTCGGCCGCGCGCATGGTGTCTTCATCATGTTCGACGACGATGAGGGTGTTGCCCAGATCGCGCAGATTTTTTAAGGCGCCGAGCAGACGATCGTTATCGCGCTGGTGCAGACCGATGGACGGCTCATCTAGCACGTAAACGACACCCACCAGCCCCGCGCCGATTTGCGTGGCCAAACGAATGCGCTGACTTTCCCCGCCGGAGAGCGTGGCCGCATAACGATCCAAGGTCAAATAGTCGAGTCCGACATCCACCAGAAATTGCAGGCGCGCCTTGACTTCCTTGAGAATCGGACGCGCAATGATGGCCTCCGCTTCGGTAAAGGTGAGCGTATCCACCCAGGCCAATGCCTCATGGATAGACATACGGTTAAATTCGGCAATGTTTTTTTCGCCAATATGGATGGCCAGCGCTTCCGGACGCAGACGATCCCCGTGACAGGTTGTACAGGTGTTTTCCGCCATATATTCGCGGATGCGCTGCTGCATAAAATCGGAATTGGTCTGATGGTACCGGCGCGTTAAATTGGGAATGACGCCTTCCCAGGCATCATAGTATGTTTTTTGGCCGGAGAAATGCGAATCAAACCGAAAACGCAGCTTTTTCCCCTTCGTTCCATAGAGAATCGCATCGGTGACTTCCTTCGGCGCTTCGCCGATGGGCCGATCCGTCGGCCAATCATAGAGCGCGCAGAGCGCATGAATCATCTCGTAATAGTAGGTGCCCTTCACGGAAGTCGCAAACGGCGCAATGGCTCCCTCGTCGATGGAAAGATCGGGATTGGGAATGCAGAGTTTGGCATCCACCGCAATATGGAAGCCGATGCCGTTGCAATCGGGGCAGGCCCCCTGCGGGCTGTTAAACGACAGCAGACGCGGCTCAATTTCTTCGATGACCATGTGTCCGTTAGGACAGGCAAGCTTCGAGGAATAACGGTGCAGTTCTCCGTCTACGACCTGAATGGAACAGCTGCCATTCGCCTGTTTCAGTGCCGTTTCAATGGACATGGCAAGCCGCGAACGCATCCCGTCGCGGCGCACCAGACGATCCACGACAATGGCGATGGAATGCTTCGTATTTTTGTCCAATTCCGGCTGTGTGCCGAGATCATACATCTCTCCATCCACCAGCACACGGGTAAAGCCTTGCCGCTCTAAATTGGTGAAAATCTTATCGTGGCGTCCCTTTTTGTCGCGCACCACAGGTGAAAGCACGAGAAAGCGCGTTTTTTCGGGAAACGCCATCACCTCTTCGACGATCTGATCCACCGCCATAGCGCGAATCGGCTCGCCGCATACCGGACAGACTGCCTTTCCCACTTTGGCGTAAAGCAGGCGTAGATAGTCATGAATTTCCGTCACCGTGCCCACGGTGGAACGCGGGTTGCGGTTGGTCGTTTTCTGGTCAATGGAGATGGCCGGCGACAGGCCTTCCACAAGGTCGACATCCGGCTTGTCCATCTGCCCCAAAAACATGCGCGCATAGCTGGAAAGACTTTCCACGTAGCGACGCTGTCCCTCGGCATAAATCGTATCAAAGGCTAACGAGCTTTTTCCGGAGCCGGAAAGCCCGGTCATCACAATCAGTTTGTTGCGCGGCAGCGTCAAATCCAAGTTTTTCAGATTGTTGACGCGCGCACCGCGTATAACAATGTTTTCGAGTGTCATGTCCATCCTTTCTATACAATTTGCTTAGGATAGGCCGTATTCGCGCTTCATGGCGCGAATCGCATCGCGCAGACGGGCTGCGCGTTCAAAGTCGAGTTCTTCCGCTGCCTTGCGCATCTCCACATCCATTGTGGTGATCATGCGGGAAAGATCCTCGCGCGAGTAGCTTTCTTTTTCTTCTGTCGGCAATTCGCCCTGATATTCTTTCAGCTCTTCGGCGGCAATTTCGGTCGAAATACGAGCATGAATTTCTTTCTGTATGGTCGTGGGCGTAATGCCGTGTTTCTTATTATAAGCCTGCTGCAGAGCGCGGCGACGTTCCGTTTCTTCGATCGCGGCCGCCATGGAATCCGTCATTCGGTCACCATACAAAATGACATGACCGTTCACATTGCGCGCCGCACGGCCGATGGTTTGAATGAGGGACGTCTCCGAACGTAAGAAGCCCTCTTTATCCGCATCCAAAATGGCAATCAGGGATACTTCCGGCAAATCCAGTCCCTCGCGAAGGAGGTTGATGCCGATGAGCACATCATAGGTTCCCAGACGCAAATCGCGCAGAATTTCCATGCGCTTGAGCGTCTCGACATCCGAATGCAGATAAATGGCCTTGACCTTCGCTTCTTCCAGATACTTGGTCAAATCTTCTGCCATCTTTTTGGTCAGCGTAGTGATCAAGGTGCGCTCCCCGCGTTCGGTGGTTTTTTGGATTTCCGCCATCAGATCATCAATCTGATGCTTTGTCGGGCGCACTTCCACGAGCGGATCCAAAAGCCCCGTCGGCCGAATGACCTGGTCAACCGTCTGCGTTGCATGTTCGTTTTCATAGGGGCCCGGCGTGGCGGACATGAAAATCGCCTGCGGAACCAGTGCCTCAAACTCATCAAATTTCAACGGACGATTGTCCAGCGCCGAAGGCAAACGGAAACCGTAATCCACTAAGTTTTGTTTCCGCGCGCGGTCGCCGTTATACATTCCGCGCACCTGCGGAATCGTCTGATGGCTCTCGTCCACCATGAGAAGAAAATCCTTGGGAAAATAGTCGATCAGCGTATACGGGCGCGATCCCGGCGGTCGCCCGCTCATCGGAGCGGAATAGTTTTCAATGCCGGAACAAAAGCCCACTTCCGTCAGCATTTCCAAATCATAGAGTGTACGCTGCTCGAGTCGCTGCGCTTCCACCAGTTTATTTTCGCTTTGCAGAACGCTGAGGCGCTGTTGCAGTTCCTCTTCGATGCGCACGATGGCGCGTTTGAGCTTTTCTTTTGTGGTCGCATAGTGACTGGCCGGATAAATCATGTAATAGCTTCGGCCGCGCAGAATTTCGCCCGTTAAGGAGTTAATCTCCACAATACAGTCAATCTCATCCCCAAAAAACTCGACTCGGATGGCTTCTTCATCGGAAGAAACCGGAAAAACGTCTACGACATCGCCGCGCACCCGAAAGGTGCCGCGCTGAAAAGCCACATCGTTGCGCACATATTGAATGGAGACGAGCTTGCGCAAAAAATCGTCGCGGTCCATAGTCATACCCGGACGCACGGAAACCGTCAGTTCCAAATAGTCTTCCGGGTCGCCGAGGCCGTAAATGCACGAGACCGAGGCAACGATAATCACATCCCGGCGTTCAAAGAGAGACATCGTGGCGGAGTGACGCAATTTATCAATTTCATCGTTTACCGAGGAATCCTTCGCAATATAGGTGTCCGTCGCCGCTACATAGGCTTCCGGCTGATAGTAATCATAGTAGCTGACAAAATACTCCACCGCATTGTGAGGAAAAAAGCCGCGCAGCTCCGAACAGAGCTGCGAAGCCAATGTTTTATTATGGGCAAGCACTAACGTCGGGCGCTGAATGGCCTGAATGATGTTGGCCATGGTAAAGGTCTTGCCCGAGCCGGTCACGCCGCGAAGCGTTTGATAGCGATCTCCGCGGCGAACGCCTTCGACCAGCGCCTGAATGGCCTGTGGCTGGTCGCCCGTCGGCTGAAACTTGGATTCAAGCTGAAAACCGCTCATAAGCCCTTCACTTCTTCAATCGCGCGCTTCAGCTGCGGATCCTCCTCTAAAAAGTCCGGGCCGATGCCTTTCGCATTATCCGGTGCCTTGACGACGATGTCGGGCGTGATGCCTTTTCCGTGAATTTTTTCTCCGTTCGGTGTGAGGTATTCGGCCATAGTCAATTTGAATCCGCCGTCTTTTCCGTTGTCACCGAGGGGATAAATCTGTTGCACGATGCCCTTGCCGAAAGTCGTCTCGCCAATGGATTTGGCGCGTTTGTTATCTCGCAAGGCTCCCAGCAGAATTTCCGATGCGGAAGCCGATCCGCCGTTCGCCAGCACTGTGATGGGTTCCGTAAAATGCTTTTCGTCGGATTCGCTCTTTTCTTCCTGCCCTTTGTTATTCACCGTGGTAACGATGGTGGCCTTGCCGAGCAGAAGATCGGCAATGTCTTCACAGGTGTCCAGCAAACCGCCCGGGTTGTTGCGCAAATCCAGGACAAAGCGCTTGGCACCCTGCTTCTCAAGCTCTTTCCATGCCTTTTCAAAATCCGTAGCGGTTTCTTCATCAAACGAAGTCAGCTGCAAGTAGCCGATATCATCGGGAAGCATCTTGCTGATCACGGTATCGACTTTAATCATTTCGCGGATAATGCGTGCATGGGACGTCTGGGTCTTTCCCTGAATCACGCGCTGCACGGTTAATTCCACCGGTGTCTGCGGATCGCCGCGCATCTTGTCTGTCGCTTCCTGCAAATCCTGTCCCGTATAGGTCACCCCATCCACTTCGATGATTTTATCCCCTGCTTTGATGCCCGCTCGCGCAGCCGGGGTATTGGCAATCGGCGAAACCACGGTAATCAGATTATCCTCTCCGGCCGTGATGACCAGACCCACGCCGGCAAACTTTCCGCTCGTATCCTCCACCAAACGCTGATATTCTTCCGGCGTGTAGTATTCCGAATACGGGTCTTTAAGCCCCCAAAAGAGGCCTTTATATATGCCAGTTTCCAGATCTTCCGGCTTGTAGGAAAAGAGATAGTCGCTCTTGATGGTCTTGCGGTACAGATCCAGATTCTTCATGATGCGCTCATCCGCATCCGTTGCCTCCGAAGCCTTCTGGACCGGTTCGGTTTCCATGTTGTGACCTAAAATAAAGCCGCCGCCTCCCACCGCAACCAAGAGGAGCAACAGCAGTATGGTTTTTCCCAATTTCTTCATGGTTTTCTCCTTTTCTGCAAAAACTTTCCCGTTTATTATAGCACGGAACGCCGATACCATGCCGCAAAGGTCTCGTGTCCTTCCCCATGATTTCGCACGTGTCTTCTGCGCCGTGTTATAGTATAGGCAGTTCGTGCAGAGGAGAAAGAAAAGGGGACATATGGCTAAACTGTATTTTCGCTACGGCGCAATGAATTCCGGCAAATCGACCTTGCTGTTGCAGGTCGCCTACAACTATGAAGAACGCGGAATGCAGGTCCTGCTGCTGAAACCGGGCGTGGATACCAAGGGCGAGGATGAAATTGTCAGCCGTCTGGGCGTGCGCCGCCGCGTCGATCGCACCATCACAAAAGATACGGATTGTCGCGTGCTGGTGCAAGAAGAAATCAAAAAGCGCCCCATCGACTGTATTCTGGTCGATGAAGCGCAATTTCTCTCTCGGCAGCATGTGGAACAGCTTTTTACCACCGTTATCGATGCCGATATTCCCTGCATCTGTTATGGCCTGCGCACCGATTTTCGCGGGGAAGGTTTCCCCGGCAGTCAACGTCTGCTGGAGCTTGCCCATTCACTGGAAGAGCTCAAAACCATCTGTCATTGCGGGCGTAAAGCCATCATGAATATCCGCCGGGTAAACGGCCAAACCGTTTTTGAAGGCGATCAGGTGTGCATCGACAACAGCGCCACCATCGAGTACGAGGCCGTCTGCGGACAGTGCTTTTTGGCGGAACGAAGAAAGCTTGGTGAGGTGCCTTTAGCAAGCCTGGATGCAGATCTTTGCTAAATTTCTACTTCTCTATTTTTCGTCGTAAGAACCGTCTTTACCGCTACTTCCGCATCCAAATAACGCTTTCCATCTTCGGCCAGCCGATCAAGAATCGCGAGTAAATCGGCATGTCGTGTCGGATCCACGCTTTCTACGATCAAAAATGCCTTCTTCGTGTTTTCCGTAAGCATGGTGCGCTGACCATCACGCCAATTCCAGCAACGGCAGACCGCTCCGGCATCATCCAGATAGCACAGTTCGCCGGGCAGCGTGGGGTTGTTCTCTTCATCGCCCAGCGCGAGAAAAGCATCGCCACCATTTTCAGAAACCGTCAGGCGCAAATCCCCCACGAAACAGTCGATGTCTTCACCGCCGACCGGAAGTGCATAGGTAAGGGATGCCATATTGTAAATGTCCACAAGTGGATTGATGCAGGATATCTCATTTCCTTTGTAAACACGGGTAAGCAGCGCTTCGATGGAAGAGCGATTGCCTTTTTTCTTTTTGAATTTTTGAAAGGCCTCGCGCCAGACCGCAATCACCTTGCTTTGGCTAATGGGCGTCGTGTCCAACCACTGTAAAGCTTTTTTGTTGGCTTGCTGCAGTTCCTCTTTTAATTCCGGATGTTCGGTATAGACCGCATCCGTATTGTTCACATTCTCCAATACTACAACGCCAATTTCCGCTTCCGGAAACAGAGTCCAAAACGATTCTTCCGTAATAAACTTCGTCATTCCTTCTCCTTTTTTCTAAGCGAACGCCTGTATCCCCTTGTACACCACGCCGGTTGAAGCATCGACCGTGACTTCTTCTCCCTCTTGCAACAGTTTATAGGCATCCGTCGCCCCGACAATGGTCGGAATATTGTAATGTCTTCCCAGAATGGCTGCATTGGACGTCAGGCCGCCTTCTTCCACGACGACGGCGCCCGCTTTTTCAATATATGCAATCATATCCGTTCCCGTGGTGCGACAAACGAGAACGCTGCCGGGAACAAAGGAGTTTTTGATTTCTTCCACCGTGGAGCCGTGAACGACATGGCCGGAAACGATGCCCTTTCCGATGCCGGTGCCGGAGGCGACGATATCGCCAATCGTATGCACCTTGATGAAGTTGGTGGATGCACCCCGCCCGACGGGAATGCCGGCGGTTAACACGATCTGATCGCCCTGATGACATATTCCAGTGGAAAGCGCCGCCAAGATAGAACGCTCAATGAGTTCATCCGTTTCTTTGGAAACGGTGGAAAGCACCGGGGAAACGCCCCATACCAGCGACAGCTGGTGATACACCGATTCGTCCGGCGTAACCGCAATGATCGGGGTTGCCGGGCGATAGCGGGAGATCTGGCGCGCCGTAAAGCCGCTGGCCGTGGAGGCCACAATGGCAGCAAGCTGGATCTGTTGCGCAATAATACAGGTCGAGCGGGAAATGGCACTGGATACATCAATGCTCACCCACATATCCCGATCTTCAATGGTACGCAGAAAATCCGGCGATTTCTCCGTGGTTTCCGCAATGACGCGCATCTGACGTACTGCTTCCACCGGATATTTTCCCGCTGCCGTTTCTCCGGAAAGCATCACCGCGTCCGAGCCGTCTAAAATCGCATTGGCGACATCGTTGACTTCCGCCCGCGTCGGACGGGGATTGCGCTGCATGGAATCCAGCATTTGCGTGGCGGTGATCACCGGCTTGCCGGCTAAATTGGCTTTGCGGATAATCTGTTTTTGTACCAGCGGTACCCGTTCGGTAGGTATTTCCACGCCCAGATCGCCGCGTGCGACCATAATTCCGTCGGCAACATTCAAGATGTCATCCAGATTGGTCACGCCCTGCTGCGATTCAATTTTGGCAAAAATAAGCACCTTCTCGCCGCCATGCTCTTCACAAAGCGCTCGAATATCCAAAATATCTTTCGCGGAGCGAATAAAGGACGCAAAAATGATTTCGATTCCTTCCTGCAAGCCGAACAGAATATCGGCACGATCCGTGTCCGTCAGCGCCGGAAGCTGGATGTCCGTCGCCGGCACATTCACGCCTTTTCGATTGGAAATCACCCCGTTATTGTTGGCTTTGCAATGAATTTCCGTGCCGTTTTCCACCGAGAGCACTTCCAGTTCGACTAAGCCATCGTCAATGAGAATGCGCGTGCCTTCGCTCACATCGTTCGGCAAACCCGGATAAGAAACATGGGCAATCTCTTTTGTTCCCTCCACATCACGCGTCGTCAGCGTGAAAAGATCCCCTGTCGACAGTTCCACCGGCGTATCGTTTTGAAACGTACCCAGGCGAATTTCCGGTCCTTTGGTGTCCAAGGCGATAGCAAGTGGCACCTGCAGTTCCTCACGCACCCGATGCAGCGTTTCCAATTTTCGTCTCTGTTCCTCATGCGTGCCGTGCGAAAAATTCAGACGCGCGACGTTCATTCCTTCTTTGACCAATGCTTCTAAGCAGCTCGCCTCTTCCGAAGCGGGACCTATGGTACAAACAATTTTTGTTCGCTTCATCGGTACTCCTTTCAGCTGGACAGCACTTGCGCCATTTCATACAATTCCTGATTAAAGGTGTGTGGCACCGCAATGGCTTCCAAAATCGGCATGGCGAAGATTTCTTCTCCGCGTACGCCGATGGCGATGGAACTGGATCCGGCTAACAGCTCTTTCACGGCCCGATAGCCCATGACACATCCTAATTTCGCATCGGTGAAGCTGGGGCTTCCGCCGCGCTGCACGTGGCCTAAAATAGTGAGTTTGGTTTCCACACCGGTTTTTGCTTCAATTTCTTTGCGCATGTTATAAGGCTCACCCGTACCTTCGGCAAAGACGATGATGTGATGGCGTTTGCCGCGCTTTCGTCCGCGCAGAATGCGATCCGTAATTTCCTGCATAGAGAAGGAATGCTCCGGCACGATGATGGTTTCGGCGCCACCGGCAAGCCCCGCATAGAGAGCGATATCGCCGCAGTGACGTCCCATCACTTCAATGATGTTGGCGCGACCGTGCGAGTTGGAGGTGTCGCGCAATTTGCCGATGGATTCGATCACCGTCTCGACAGCCGTATGAAAGCCGATGGTATAGTCTGTGTAGCCCAGATCATTGTCAATGGTTCCCGGAATGCCCACCGTGCGAATGCCGCGGTGATGCATCTGTGCGGCCCCCTGAAACGAGCCGTCGCCCCCAATGACCACCAACCCGTCGATGCCGAACTGCTGCAGAATGCGTACGGCCTTATCCTGTCCCTCCGCTGTTTGAAACTCTTCCGAACGCGCGGAGCCTAAAATGGTTCCACCTTTTTGAATAATATCGGCGACGCTGGAGACATTCATTTCATAAATGTCGCCGCTCATCAAACCGTCGTAGCCGTAGCGAATGCCCTTGACGCGCAGTCCGGCATCAAAGGCGGTACGTGCCACGGCACGAATCGCCGCGTTCATGCCGGGCGCATCGCCACCTGACGTGAGTATGCCAATCGTCTTCATTCTGTATCCTCCTGTGTCTCGTTGAACACGACATTGCGCTCCCCGAAGAGCTGTGTGAGCTCCTCCAATAAAGCGGAAGTGCCGTCTCCATAATACCCCTTCGGGATGGAATAGGCTCTTTCCTCATCCGCAAAATACACAATTACCGGAACCGACCCGGAATGTCGTTCCAAAATGGACGTCATGGCTGCATAGTCTTCGCGATTCTGCTGTGGCAGGCGCACATACAGTTTGCCGGTCCTTTTGGGTCTCGCCTTCGCAGTATCGGTTGCCGCAGTAGTCTTCTCCTCCGTCACACGGTAGGAAGAAGCCTCTCTTCCTTTCGGCGCCGTCGGCAACTCTTCTTTCGTCCAAAGGCGATCCACCAACAGATTCACTTCGTCCTCCCGCACCTGCAAAGAACCGCTTAACAGCAACGGCTCTTCCATGCGGATGCGGTCGCGATAGGACGCGTAGACGCGCGGAAACACCACGCAGCGCAGACTCCCGGTGCGATCCTCCACCTCGAGAAAGCACATGGCTTCCTGCTTTTTGGTCAACAGATCGCGCTTCCCCCGAACGATGCCCGCAAAACGCACCTTTCGCCCATCCAAGTGCTCACGGTTCTCCTCTTCCAACAGTTCCTCCGTCGAAAAGGACTGAAAGGGTGCAAACGCCGCTTCATACGGCGCAAAGGGATGCCCGGAAAGATACACGCCCAAGACCTCTTTTTCATAGGCAAGCCGCTCGGGAAGGCCATATTCCGGAACCGGTTTTGTGTGCCATTCGCCCGAACCTTCTAAAGCGGAGAGCGTGCCAAAGAGCGATTGCTGCCCACTGAGATTCTGGCGATGTGCCGTTTGGATGCCCGAAAGGGACATCTCCAAATTCGCCATCATCTGAGCGCGATGCGCGCCCAGGCCGTCACATGCGCCCGCATAAATGAAGCTTTCCAGTGATTTGCGATTCAGTGCGTTGCTGTCGACATCACAGATGCGGCGCATATATTCTTCCAGGGACGTAAACGGCCCATCTTTTCGTGCCTTCACCGTCGCCTCCACGATGGCGCTGCCGACATGCTTGATGCCCAACAGGCCGAAGCGCATGGAATTCCCCTCTACCGAAAATTTGTTGAAGGAAGCGTTCACATCCGGCGGAAGCAGTTTGACCCCGATGCGTTCCGCTTCACGAATATAGAGCGACATTTTCGAAAAATCGCCCATTACGCTGGATAGCAGCGCGGCAAAATATTCGCAGGGATAATACCGTTTCAAATAGCCCGTCTGCACCGCCAAAAACGAGTAGGCCACGGAGTGCGATTTGTTGAACGCATATTTGGCAAATGCGATCATCTGGTCAAAGATTTCATTGGCGACCGCAGCAGGAATACCGCGGTGCACACAGCCCTCAATGACGGCCGTTCCATCCGCCTCCGTCTTGCCGTGTACAAAATATTCGCGATTTTCTTCCATGACGGCCATCTTTTTCTTGGACATGGCGCGGCGCAAATTGTCCGCTCCGCCAAGCGTATAACCGGCCAATTGCTGCACAATCTGCATGACCTGTTCCTGATACACGATGACGCCGTAGGTTTTTTCCAATATGGGCGCCAGAGCCGGATCCAGATAGCGTACCAGCGCGGGATTATGCCGCGCCTCGACATAGGTCGGAATCTGTTCCATGGGACCCGGACGGAATAAGGCGTTGGCAGCAACCAGATCATCAAAACGCGTCGGCTTGAGCTGCGAAAGAAAACGGCGCATTCCCGGCGACTCGAATTGAAAGAGACCGATGGTTTCCGCATCCTGAAACTGTTTGAGTACTTCGGGATCATTGACATCCATGTGATCCAGATCGGGACGCGTTCCCGTTCGTTTTTCAATCATATCCAGGGCATCATCAATGACCGTGAGGTTGCGCAGGCCGAGAAAGTCCATCTTGAGAAGACCCAGCTCTTCCAACTCGATCATGTTGTACTGCGTCGTCACCTGACCGCTGTTGGTCGAGAGGGGAACCAGATTCTCCACCGCCTCACCGGCAATGAGAACGCCGGCGGCGTGCGTGGATGTATGGCGCGGCATGCCTTCAATCGCACGAGCCAAATCCACCAACCGCTTATTTTGTTCATTTTCCTGATAGATCTGTCGGAAATCGGGGCTTTCTTCCAACGCGCGATCCAGTGTCATCTTTAACGCATTGGGAACCGCTTTGGCGATGCGGTCGACAGCGGCAAGCGGCATGTCCAGAACGCGGCCGACATCCCGAATGGCCATTTTGGCCGCCAGCGTACCGAATGTGACAATCTGCGCCACTTTTTCAGCGCCGTACCGTTTTTTCACATAGTCAATCACTTCTTCCCGGCGCACATCGTCGAAGTCGATATCAATATCCGGCATGGATACACGCTCGGGGTTAAGAAAGCGTTCAAAAAGAAGATCAAAACGCAATGGATCAATTCCGGTAATGTCCAAGGCATACGCCACGATGGATCCGGCGGCGGATCCGCGGCCCGGGCCGACGGATATGCCGTGGGTTTTAGCAAAATGCACAAAGTCGGACACAATGAGAAAATAATCCACAAAGCCCATGGAGGCGATGACGTCCAACTCATGCTCGGCACGCGCCATCGCCTCTTCGGAATCCGGATATTTCTGTTTCACATTTTCACGCACCAGGCGGCGCAGATAGGTTTCATGGTCTTCCCCGCCGGGCACTTCAAAGTTTGGCAAATGCGGCTCATGAAAAGCAATTTCAACATTGCAGCGTGCGGCAATGCGCGCCGTATTCTCGATCGCACCGTCATAGTCGCCAAGAATGGTTTCCATCTCTTCCGGACTTTTTACGTAAAACGAATCATTCGGAAAGCGCATCCGCTTTTCCTGATCAAGGGTCGCCCCGGTCTGGATGCAGAGCAGAACGTCGTGCGCTTCGGCATCCTCCTGGCGCAAATAATGACAGTCGTTGGTGGCGACCAAACCGATGCCGGTTTCCTCATGAATGCGGGCAAAAATGCGGGCAACCGCGGCCTCTTCCCGCAATTCATGATGTTGAATTTCCAGAAAAAAGTGATCCTTGCCAAACAGTCGTTCATAGCGCAGCGCCGTTTCTTTCGCCACGTCATACGTGCTGTCTAACGCGCGCTGGGCGCACTCGCCGGCAAGACATGCCGATAACGCGATCAGACCCTCATGATATTTTTCCAAGATGGAAAAATCCACGCGCGGCTTATAGTAAAAGCCTTCCACCCATCCGGTGGAAACAATTTTCATCAGATTATGATAGCCGATCTCATTTTCGGCCAATAGCACTAAATGATAGCGCGTACGGTCCTTGCGATCGAAGCGATCCTCCGTTACGTAGATTTCGCACCCGATAATGGGCTTGATGCCGGCATCTTTCGCAGCCTTATAGAATTGAATCGCGCCGAACATATTGCCGTGGTCCGTGATGGCGACGGTATCCATTCCCTGTTCGCGCACGGTATCCATCAAGCGGTCAATACGGCAAAAGCCGTCCAACAGGCTGTACTGTGTATGTAAATGGAGGTGTGTAAAGGTCACCCGTGCCTCCTGTCCGTGTTTGCGTCTTCATCGACGAAAAATATGCTTCGCCCTTTTCCCCGCTTTCTCAGTCTTTCACCAAAGCTGGCAAAATTTCGGCGATGTTGCCATGGATCGCAATATCCGCTTGCGAATCCGCCGGGGTCGGATCCCGGTTGAGAAGAATAAACCGGTGACCGCGATAATAATTGAGCAGTCCCGCCGCCGGATAGACCACGAGCGACGTTCCGCCCACAATGAGCGTGTCGGCCTTGGCAATGGCCTGAATCGCACCGAGAAACACTTCTTCATTGAGGGGTTCGCCATAGAGAACCACATCCGGGCGCATAATCTCCCCGCAGATCGGGCAAAGCACCCGCCCCTTTCCGGCCATAAATTCTTCGCTTGGCATATGATGGTGGCAGGCGGGACAATAGATGCGCGACATATTGCCATGCACTTCAAAAACACGTTTGCTGCCGGCCCGCTGATGCAAACTGTCGATGTTTTGCGTCACCACCGCATCCAGTTTTCCTTCCTGCTCCAGACGCGCCAACGCCAAGTGGGCGCCGCTGGGCGGCACCTGATAACTGGCGATACATTCGCGGGTAAAATCCGCAAAGCCGTCGGGATCTTCGACGCTAAATTCGTGACTGAAATAATATTCCGGAGAATGCTCGCGCTTCATGGTGTGATAGAGGCCGTTTTCCGAACGGAAATCCGGAATTCCCGAAGCCGTGGAAACGCCGGCGCCCCCGAAAAAGACAATGTGGGAGCTCTCTTTGATCCAAGCTTTCGCTTTGTTCATCGCGTCTGTAAATTCCATGGCTTCCTCCTTTGGCTTGGTGGCGTCACCGAATGAAGGTGACCTCGCCCTTTTTTCCGTCCTGGACGGTAATCAGCACCTCTTTCGCTTTTCCCTGATAAATTTCCAGCATCTCATCCATAGAATCGCTCTTCGGTTGAATCGCTAAAAAAGAAGAAAACGGCATCCACGTAAGGCTGCCTTCCGGCCCGGCTACGACCTCGCCGGAAAAGTCCTCACAGCGATATAGGAGGCCCAGCTGGCGCAAGGGTTTATCCTGATGCAGCCAATGCACCATGCCGACGAGCTCCACGCGGCCGAGGGTAAGGCCGGTTTCTTCCCACGCTTCCCGGCGCATGGCATCGGTCAAACTCTCGTTCGGCTCCACTTTTCCGCCCGGAAAGGTCAGACCTTCCCAGCCTTCTTTTTTCACTTTATCCAGCACTAAAACGGCGCCGTCCGCACGCTTAAGCATTACCATGTTAAGCAGCTGAACGTCTTCCTGTCGATGCATGCTTGCCTCGTTTTCGTTATTTCATGCCTTCCACGATGGCAATCCCCGCGCTGGCACCGATACGCGTCGCGCCGGCTTCGATCATGGCCAAGGCTTCTTCTGCTGTGTGGATGCCACCGGAGGCCTTCACTTCGGCGCTGTCGCCTACGGTTTCCTTCATCAGTCGCACATCGTGAACCGTCGCGCCGCCCGTCGAAAAGCCGGTAGAGGTTTTCACAAAGTCCGCACCGGCCTGAATCGCTAACACACAGCCGAGGGATTTCTCCTCATCGGTCAATAGACACGTCTCCAGAATGACCTTCAGGATGCGATTGCCGCAAGCGGCCTTGACCTGGGCGATGTCCTCGCGCACGTATTCGGTATCGCCGCGCTTCAACGCGCCCACGTGAATCACCATATCAATTTCATCCGCGCCGTTTGCTACCGCGTCGCGCGCTTCGGCCGCTTTGGCCGCCGTTGACATAGCGCCAAGCGGGAAGCCGACCACGCAGCACGTCTTCACATCCGAGCCGACGAGACGTCCATGCACCTGTGCGACAAACGAGCCGTTTACACAGCAGGAATAAAAGTGGTACTGCAAGGCCTCTACGCACAATTTTTCAATTTCTTCCGGCTGCGCGTCGGGCTTTAGCAACGTGTGATCGATCATCCGATTGATCTGCATAGTTTCCTCATTTCTATTTTATTTCGTTCTTTACATTACACGGCCAGTGCAATTTCCATCATAGCGTGAAAGCTGTTCTGTCGTTCCTCGGAGGTGGTTTCCTTGCCGCTGACGAGGGAATCGGAAATGGTGAGAATGCCCAGCGCATCGACGCCGGCAGCGGCAGCTAAAGCGTAAAGGGCGTAGGTTTCCATTTCCACAGCCAAACAACCCATATTGGCCCATTTTTTCCAATGGGCTTCGCTGCTGTTCAGCGGATTATAAAAGACATCCGTCGAAAAGACGTTGCCCACGTGCACCGTTTTTCCCTGGGCATCAGCCGCCTGTGCTGCGCGCGAAAGCAGATCCCACGAGGCGATGGCAGAATACGTACCGTTCAGATCATAGGGAAAGGCAATTCGCGAATCGGTGCAGGCGCCTTGGGCAAGAACGAGGTCATACAGATGCAAATCTTCCCGCATCGCTCCCGCCGAGCCCACGCGAATCAAAGTCTTTACCCCATAGGCATGAATTAATTCATAGGCGTAAATAGAAAGGGAAGGCATACCCATGCCCGTTCCCATGACGGAAACGCGCTCTCCTCGATAGATGCCGGTATAGCCCAGCATATTGCGCACGCGATTGAAACACACCGCATCGGTCAGATAGGTTTCCGCAATGAATTTTGCCCGCAAGGGGTCTCCCGGAAGCAAAATCTTTTCGGCGATAGCGCCGTTTTCCGCTTCAATATGTGGTGTGGCCATGTTTCCTCCTTGTAAAAAATCCGTTCCGCACGCTTTTTCTAAAAGCCCGGTTTGCCCAAACGTTGGAACATATTCGTCTTATATTGCTCCACGCCCGGCTGATTGAAGGGATTGACGCCCATGGCATAGCCAGTGACGCCGATGACCACCTCAAAGAAGTACAGCAGGGCGCCGAGAGTTTCGGCATCCAATTTCGGGAAAACCAGTAAATGATTGGGCACGTCACCGTCAAAATGCGCCTGACGCGTCGCTTCCATGGCCTGTTCATTCACCTCGTGCATCGTCTTACCGGCCAAATAATTGAGCCCATCGAGGTTATCCGCCGTAGCCGGAACGGCCACATCCTGCTGGGCTTCCGCAAACCACACCACCGTCTCAAATAGGATGCGCGGACCTTCCTGAATCCATTGGCCCAACGAATGCAAGTCTGTCGTATTGCCGACGGAGGCCGGGAAAAGTCCTTTGCCATCTTTCCCTTCGCTCTCACCCGCCAATTGTTTCCACCATTCCTGGACGTAGTGCATCTTGGGTTCATACGCCACAAGAATTTCGATGCTCTTTCCTTGCGCCATGAGCGCCAGACGGGATGCGGCATAGCGAAGAGCCGGGTTGGTCTCAAAATTCGCCTCGAGTGCCGTCTTACGCATGCTTCGCGCACCAGCAATGATCGCATCCACATCGATGCCTGCCGCAGCAATCGGTAACAGACCGACCGCAGTCAATACGGTAAAGCGGCCGCCGATGTCATCCGGAACCACGAAGGTTTCATAGCCTTCGGCATCGGCCAGGGTCTTGAGTGCGCCGCGCGCTCGATCGGTCGTGGCAAAGATGAGGGACTTGGCCTTTTCTTTGCCGACATTTTCTTCCAGCAGTGCCTTGAAATGACGAAACGCCACAGCCGGTTCGGTGGTCGTCCCGGATTTGGAGATGACGTTAATCGCAAAGGTCTTCCCCTTGAGGTGTGTTAATAGTGCCACCGTTTCTTCGGCGCTAAGCTGATTTCCCGCAAAGAGGATTTCCGGTTCAGCCTTTTCGTACGATGGGGAAAGAGCCTCAATGACCGCACGGGCACCGAGGTATGATCCGCCGATGCCGATCACAACCAGCGCCTCCGCTTCGTTACGAATGCGTTTCGCTGCTTCACGAATGCGCGCCAATTCTTTTTGATCCACCTGTTCCGGCAGATCCACCCAGCCTAAAAAGTCATTGCCTGCGCCATTCTTTTGCACTAACGTGCGCAGCGCGTTCAATACTTGTTCTTTGTTGTCTTCCCGGACCTTCGCATTTCCGGCTTGTGACAAATCCAATTTCATGCTTTCCTCCTTCGATTTTCCACATACACAATGGCAATATCGTCCTTGAGTTGTTCTCCTGTGTATTGACGCAGATCATGGACGATCGTCGGTAACGTATTGTTCTTCGTGGTGAGCAACAGGCGGCGCAGATTTTCTTCGCCGTATTCCATACCAAGCGCATTCTTGGCCTCGACCGCTCCATCCGTAAAGAAAAGAAAACGCTCGTTTTTTCGCATCGGACGAACCTGTTGCACATAGGTATACTCTTCCAAGAGAACCGGCGAAATGAGGCGGCCGGTGGCGTATAGAACGTCTAGCTTCCCGTCGCATTCCACCATGGGCAAACAATGATGTCCGGCATTGGCATAGGTCAACGTGTTTTCCACGGTATCAAAAACGGCATAAAACAGGGAAAAATACTGTCCGTCGTCCATTTGAATTTCGAAAAAACGATCGCGCAGCGCTCTTAATACTTGCGCCGGCTCCCGGATTTGCTCTTCTTCCAAAATGGATCGCATGGTCTGTCGGACGAACATGGTCAAAATCGAAGCCGATACGCCGTGA
Organism: Murdochiella vaginalis; assembly: GCF_900119705.1. Lineage (GTDB taxonomy): Bacteria > Bacillota > Clostridia > Tissierellales > Peptoniphilaceae > Murdochiella > Murdochiella vaginalis. Next base: position 1,616,366 of record NZ_LT632322.1, read on the forward strand.
CCGACCACGTCGGAAATATAGAAGCCCAAGCGTCCTTTTCCCAAGGGAACAAAGTCAAAAAAATCTCCGGAAAGCTCCTCGCTCGGCATATAGGCAAAGTCGAATTCTAATGGGCCAAATGTCTTGATGCGCGGCAGCATTTTGGTCTGAATGGTGCGTGCTAAGGCAATTTCTTTTTGCCATTTCCGGTTACGATTCAAAAGCTGCACCGTAATATTGTTCTGGATGGTGGTATCGCGAAACACCTGAATGGCCGCCACAACTTCCCCCTCTTCGTAGATGGGCGAATTCATCACGGAGAAAACATGACCGGCAACGCAAAATTCCGTTCTTGTGACGGTATGCTCCAAAAACGGGCCCGTCGCCGTGGACAGCGGAAACACCGGTTTTCCCTTGCTTTCCACTTGGTTAAAACGTAGCAATGCCTCATTTTCAAAAAGAATACGTCCCTTGCGGTCGACCACGCGCACGTAATCTTCCATGGCATTTAAAATCGTCGTGTCGGTAAGAAAGGTCTGCTCTTTTCTTGTGGTATTTTTCATGCGTTCCTCCCTTACCATTCTCGTCATTATCTTATCATAGCAGAGCCCTTTGCGACGGAGAATCCGCATGGTTCGTTAGCGAAACCGTTTCGGATCGGGGCCTAAAAATTGATAGTAGGTCGTTTGTTCGCCTCCATTAAACAGCTTTCGCCGCCTCGTGGCTTCTTTTCCCGCTTCCTGCAGGGCCCGCTTCTCGAAATCCGGCATGACAGTCAGGACATAGATCGACCACGTGCGCAAGGTTAAAAAGCGCCGGGCAAAATCGCACATCAGCTCTTCCACCCCTTCCACGGGAGAAAGGCGCTTGCCATACGGCGGATTGGTCACGAGGACGCCGAAGTTTTCACGAAGTCCTACTTCCCGCATGTCGCGTGTCACAAAATGTACCATGTCGGAAACGCCCGCTTCCTCGGCATTGTGACGCGCAATGCGCACCATGGTCGGATCGATATCAAAGCCGAGCATATCCGCTTCGAGATCGGTCTTCACGCGAGAGAGCGCTTCGCGGCGCAGTTCTTTATATCGTTGAGCATCCATCCATGGCCAATCCAAAAACAGAAAAGAGCGATCCAGTCCCGGCGCTATGCCCCGCGCTTTTCGCGCTGCCTCAATCACGAGAGTGCCCGATCCGCAAAAGACGTCCGCAAACGGGCGATCCGGCGTCCAAACAGAAAGATCCACCAGTGCCGCTGCCAGGGTTTCTTTCAGCGGCGCACCGCCTTTCTCGCGCCGGTAACCGCGCTTAAACAAGCCTTCCCCGGTCGTATCCATGCACACCACGCATTCGTCGTGGCGAATGGTCACGTCGATGGGATAGAGTGCCCCGTCTTCCGGAAAATGTTCCAGCGCATCTCGACGCTGTAATGCGGTTACCACCGCTTTTTTGACCAGCTTCTGCACATCGGACGGCGAAGCCAATTGGGACTGCACGGTTTTCGCACGCACCGGAAAACGAGCATCGCGCGGCAAATACGCCGTCCAATCCAGCGCTTTGGTCGCTTCAAATAATGCGTCAAAGCTCTCGGCACGAAAACGCCCTACTTCCAGCAATACGCGATCCGCACTGGCCAAATAGAGATTGGCGCGCATCACGTCTTCACACGTGCCTGGAAAAAGCACATGTCCCTCTTCAATACGGCAAGGGCCAAAACCGAGCGCTTCGCATTGTCTTTTTACCACCGCCTCCAGCCCGAAGGCTGCTGTAGCATGTATGGTCCATTGCGTCATTTGTCTTTCCTCCCGGTTCTATTTTGTTGCATTGTGTACGATTTTTCCAGTCGGGCAAATTAAAGAACATCCGCTTGACGCCGAATCCATTCATGCGTAGAATATTGTTAGATAAAGCTAACATCATGCTACGCCATTAGAAAGGATAAACCATGAAACTGTTTTTAGCGAATCCGGGTGAAACCTACGAAATTGTACATATCGGCGGCCGCGAAAAGTTGCAAAAGCAGTTGATGAATCTCGGTTTTGTTCCCGGCAGTCACATTCGACTGGTAAATGAAACGCAAGGAAACTACATTGTCGTGGTCAAGGAAACACGACTCGGCATCAGCCGCGAGCTCGCACAGAAGATTGACGTGGCCCCGGTCACGGAAAGTGCACAGTCAATTGTACTCCAGGCGCGCCCCTGCACAGACCATGAAAGCTGAAGATTTTCGGGTTTGCCCAACTCCTCCCGCGATGACGGGATTTTATTCTTCTCCGCTCGGCACCATTCGAATCACATTCGATGAAAATGCTCTTCACGCATTGCGCTTTGAGGAGCATTTTTCTGTTTCACGTTTACCGGACTATGTGAACCACCCCGTTTTTCTAGAGACAGTCCGCTGGTTGGACCTCTATTTTTCCGGTCAACAGCCGAATTTTCTTCCTCCTCTGGCGATTACGACAACGCCCTTTCGCCGGGTCATCTACGAGCTTCTGCTTACAATTCCCTATGGGCAAACCGTGACCTATGGCGATGTTGCCATGCAGGCGGCAAAACGATTGAACCGTCCGACGATGTCCGCTCAAGCTGTCGGCAACGCCGTGGCGCACAATCCCATTCTTCTCATCATCCCCTGTCATCGCGTAATCGGCGCAAACGGCGCGCTAACGGGGTATGCGGGTGGGTTGAGACGAAAGACTCAGCTGTTGGCATGGGAGGAGCGATGGAAGAAAACGTAAGCACTATTTTCCGCATACATAAAGAGAAACAGGACGCCACCGCGTCCTGTTTCTCTTCGACAAAGGAATGCTCTATTGTTTAGGCCATTTTCATGGCCTTGGAAAAGAATCCATCGATCAGCGGTCGACGGACCCTTCCCATGTGCCGACTTCTCTATATTTAGAACGATCATCGAACCAATGTTTGGTAACGGTTTTTGCACGCGTGTAAAAACGGACGCCATCCGCTCCAAGCACGTGCAAATCGCCAAAGAAGGAATCTTTATTTCCGGAGAACGGGAAATAAGCCGTCGGTACGGGAATGCCGACATTGATTCCTACCATACCGCCATCCGTGCGCATTTCAAATTCGCGTGCATAGTATCCGCTCTGCGTGAAGATAACCGAGCCGTTCGCAAAGGGATTGTCATTCATGACTTTCAAGCCCTCTTCGAAGTCCTTCACCCGTTTAATGAGGGTAACCGGTCCAAAAATTTCCTGTGTTCCCACAGACATTTCTTCCGTGACATGGTCGAAAATGGTCGGGCCGACAAAATAGCCGCCTTCATAACCCGGAACAACGATATCTCGCCCATCCAGCACAAGCTCCGCGCCTTCTTTAACCCCTTGGTCAATCCAGCGCACAATCGAATCTTTGTGTTCCTGCGAAACAACAGGACCCAAATCCGTATTCTCATCGTATGCGCAGCCCACTTTCATGGCCTGTGCCTTCTCCTTGAGCAGAGCGACAAAGCGATCTGCTATGCTCTCCTGGACAACGATGACCGGAAGCGCCATGCAGCGCATGCCGGCACAGCCATACGTGGAGTTGATGATGGCCTTGGTGGCACTTTCCAGATCCGCATCTTCCAGCAGAAGGGCATGGTTTTTCGCTTCACACTGCGCCTGCACGCGCTTGCCGTTCGCCGAAGCGAGCGAATAAATATGCTTGCCGACCTTTGTAGTGCCGACGAACGTAATCGCCTTGACACGCGGGTCTGTCAGTAAAATCTCCGCCTCATGACGGCTGCAGGTTACCAGGTTTACCACGCCTTTCGGGAATTTGGCTTCCTCATAGAAAAGTTCCAACATCCGCATGGATGTCAGCGGCGTCAGCGTATTTGCCTTGAGAACAACCGTATTTCCTGTTGCCAGAGCGAGCGGAACCATCCATCCCCAAGGAATCATTGCCGGGAAGTTGAATGGCACAATGCCACCGACAACGCCAAGCGGTTCACGATACGTGGCCGTATCGTAGCCGGTTGTTACGTTAAGAGATGCATGGCCCTGGGAAGCAAAGGAAATTCCTGTGGCAAACTCTGTCGGCTCAATGGCTTTTAAGACATCGCCGCGTGCTTCAGCAAGGTTTTTGCCCAATTCTTTCGCACAAAGCACCGTTAATTCTTCCAAATGGTCCATCAACACATTACGCCAGGTAAACAGATATTGTGTGCGGCGGCTTAAAGACAGCTTAGACCAGCTCTTATACGCCTCATGTGCCGAAGCGATCGCTTCTTCCACCTCTTCTTTGGTGCAACTGGGTACCTGAGCCAGCAGTTCGCCGGTGCTTGAATCCGTCACGTCATAATATTTTTCCGCTTTGGATGTTTTCCATTCCCCATTGACACAATATTTCATTTTTTTCACTTCGTTCATTTTTTCTCCTTGCCTTATTTCATTTTCCTTTGTTCGGTTCGTTCATCAAAACAACCGTCACCAAAAAAGTGTATCCTTGCTACGCGTTTTTAACGCAAGGCAACGACTTTAATCGCCATGCCGGGATCTTTGTCCAGCGCTGCAATAGTTTCGGGTAACTCGTTAAAAGCAACGACTCGAGAAATGATTTTGCGTGGGTCAATTTTTCCTTCTTCAATCAGTGAAACCACTTCTTCGAACTCTGCCGTTACACCGGTACGAGAGCCGAGGATCTTTAATTCCTTACGCGTGATCACCGCGGTAGGAAGTTCCACGTCCCGATCCGGCCAACCGGTAAGAGCGATGCGACCCGTTGAGGCGGCATAATCCAATGTGCTGCGCACCGCTGCCGGGGCGCCGGACATTTCACAGACACATTCCGCCAGCCTGCCGTTTGTCATCTCCAACAGCTTTTCCACCGCATTTTCTTTCATCGGGTTGATTGTGCCATCCGCGCCCAGAGCCGTTGCTACCTCGAGACGCTCGTCAACGACATCGGAGACAATCACATGCAAGCCTTTTGCTTTTGCGACGATCGCGGTGAGAAGGCCGATACACCCTGCACCAATGATGACCACATGCTCACCCGCTTTTGCTTGCAAGCGATGCAGCGCATGAAGTGCAATCACCGTTGGCTCAATCACAGCACCCAGCTCGTTATCAATCGAATCCGGCACTTTAATCATCAATTTGGTCGGATGCACAAAGGTTTCACACATCGCACCGTCCGTCTGCACGCCAAGGCATTTTAATGACGTACAGGCATTGGTCTGCCCTTGCTCGCAGGCGTAGCACGTTCCGCAATAGAGATACGGATTGAGAACCACGCGATCCCCCACGCGCAGTTGACGCGGATTTTCCCCTTCGCCAATCTCTACGATTTCACCGATAATCTCATGTCCAATGATCACCGGATACGTAACGTTCGGGCTTTTTCCGGCATAGGCATGTACATCCGACCCGCAAACCCCCATGGACAGCACCTTGATTTTGCTGTGATTGGAAAGCATCTTCGGTTCGTTGACATCCACCACCCGGATATCTTTTTTTCCTAGAATTTGAATCGCTTTCATATCACACCCCACTATAAGCCGTATAGCCGCCATCCACCGGAATCACGGCTCCCGTTACAAAGCCGGACAACTCCTTGTCCAGAAGAAAGCCGATGGTTCCCAATAATTCCTCCGGAACTCCGAGACGCTTCATCGGCGTACCCTCAATAATTTGACGCAATCGTTTTGTCGGCGTTTTTCCATCTTTTTCATAAAAGAGCGGCTTTGTCTGCTTGGTGAGCAAAAAGCCCGGTGCAATGGCATTCACGCGAATGGGCACCGCCGAAAAATACATGGCCAGCCATTTTGTAAAATTGCTAAGCGCCTCTTTTGCCGCCGAATACGCCGGAATTTTAGTCAAAGGCAGGAAGCTGTTCACGGAGGCGATGTTTATAATAGCCGCATCGTCGCTGTCCAGCATATCCTTTGCAAATTCCTTGGTCATCAAAAACGCGCCCATGAAGTTGATGTCAAACACAAAGGAGAAATCCGGTTTGCTTAAATCAAAGAAGGTTTTTTCTTGACCAAGTTGTTCTTTTGCAAACACCGGACTCGTCGTCGTCGCTTTCGGATGATTTCCTCCGGCGCCGTTGATCAAGAAGTTGATCGGCCCATAGGTTTTACGAATCGTTTCATGCGCTTTACGAATGGCATCTTCATCCAGCACATCACAAGCGATCGCGAGCGCCTCGCCTCCTTCTTTCCGGATCTTCTCCTGCAAATCGGTTACCGCTTGCAAATCAATGTCCAGAAGGCAAACGCGCGCATTCTGTCGCGCTAAAAACAGCGCCATTTCACTACAGAGAATTCCGCCTGCACCGGTAATTGCGACAATTTTTTGTTGAAAATCAAAACGCATGTTTTCCTCCCATCAGAATAGCAAGTGCGGCAGGAACAGGGCAATTTGCGGCACAAAGATAAACAGCAGAATCGACACGACAACCGCAATCAAATACGCCGGTAAGTACGGCAGGACATCCTTCATCTTCGCTTTCGCAATGCCCATCGTAATGAAGAGCACGCCTCCTACCGGAGGAGTCACGCCCGCATACACCAAGGTGATGACCATGATCAATGCAAACTGAATGGGCTCAATACCATACTGGGCAGCAACCGGCATTAAAATCGGTGCGCAGATAATGGTTGCGGACAAGGTTTCAATGAACATGCCGACAAAGAGCAAGAACAGCACCAAAAGGATCATGATGATGTACTTGCTGTCCGTCAAACCGGTGAAGAAGTTGATGATGAGCGCGGGGAACTGCTCATAGGCTACCAGCCAGCTGAAAATCGAAGCGCCGGCAACAATTAAGAGACACATGCCGGTCATGGATGCGGACTTGAGCAAAACGCCGGGCAGCATGCTCACTTTCAGCTTCTTGTAGACAAACATCGAAATAACAAACGCATAGATGCATGCGATCGCACCGGATTCGGTCGGCGTAAATAAACCGCCCACGATACCGCCGATGATGATGATAGGCATGATAATGGCAAAAAAACCGTCTTTCAGAGCTTGTCCTCGTTCTTTCCATGTATACTTTCTGCCACCCTTGATCTTCAATTTCTTTGCATAGTGATACGTAACAAATCCCGTACCGAAGGCGATAATGAGACCGGGAACCACGCCGGCCATAAAGGCTTCGCCAATGGAGAGGTTGGTCAGCGAACAATAGATGATCATCGTCAGACTGGGCGGGATGATCGGGCCAAGAGACCCCGCCGTTGCCTGAATAACGGCCGCTAAACCGCGCGGATAACCATCATTTATCATGGAAGGAATCAGCATCGATCCGACCGCAGCCGTGTCCGCTGCTGCCGATCCGGAAACACCGGCGAACAACGTACTGGTGCCGATATCCACCATGCCGATGCCACCCGTGATATGCCCCACAAAGGCCTTCGCAATATTCACGAGTTTCTCCGAAATGCCGCCCGCTTCCATCAATTCGCCGGCAAGCATGAAAAACGGGATCGCCATGAGGGAGAAGGAGTTGACGCCCGTAAACAGCTTTTGCGCCACCAACATCGGTGAAACGCTGCCGTCAATGAGGATGGCCAGCATCGAGCCAACGCCCAGAGAAAAGGCAATCGGTACGCCAATAAAGAGGCAAATTAAGAAAATGATAAACGCCATCAACAGCATTATTGCACCTCCTGTTCGATTGCGGTGCGATCGTCTTTATGCCGAAGATAGGAAGCAATCTCTTCAAAAATCATGAGCGCTCCTCCCACGGGAATACAGAGACTAACCAGCGACATCGGTAACTGCATAATGGGAGACGTTTCTCCTACAAGAGATTGGCAAACCAAAATACCAAAATAGGTCACCAACACCAAAAACAGCGTAGAAGCCAGAAATACCGCGGTATACATTATTTTCCATCTTTTTCCATGCTGTGCTTCGAGAAACAGATCGAAGCAAACATTGCGTCCATCGCGAATCGTAATCGCTCCGCCCAAATAAATCACCCACACAAACGCAAAACGTGAAAATTCATCCGCCCAGCGAATCGATGTGCTGAGGACAAAACGCGCAAAAACTTGTGCAGACACGACAATAACCACGAGGGCAAAAAAGAAGACGACGATTCCGTTCGTAATTTTTCGTAGTGTATCGAGTAGTTTCGTCATAATAAACCTTTCCGGTATACAGCAGGCTCTGCGACGTGGCAGAGCCTGCTTTTGTACCTCGCTTATTCGTAGGAATTTACGATGTCATAAACCTCTTTCAGATCATTCTTTTGAATGTAGTCTTCGTTATAGCTCTTTACGGCTTCGATGAAAGGCTTCAGATCCACTTCCGTAAACGTTGCGCCATCCTTCTTCAGTTCATCTTCCATGGCGGGGAAGAGTTTCTCGGTGTAGTGCAGGAAAACATCCAGTGCTGCATCCGCCGCTCGGTCAATAACCTGCTTCTGTGCATCCGACAAACCATCATAAATTTTCTTGCTCATGACGTAGTCCGTAAAGGTAAAGACGTGTTTCGTTTGTACATAGTTCTTCGCCACTTCATAGAACTTCTGCAATACCATGTACTCGGCATGACCTTCCAGGCCGTCCGCGACACCGGTCTGAACGGCGGTATACGCTTCACCGGAAGGGATTACCGTCGGGTTCGCCTGGAATGCGCGGAACGCGGCAATCGTATGCGGTGCCTCAGGCGTACGCATCGTAATACCTTTGAAGGATTCGAACGAGTTGATATTGGGGTCTTTCATCAAAGCATTACGGAAGTTGAGCGGCATAATGGATAAAAGGTGCATGCCGGAATCTTCAATCCATTCCGAAATGTCTTTGTTGATCTCTTTGCTTTTCGCCAGCTTAACCGCCTGGTCGCGATTTTTGATCAGATACGGCAGATCCAACATGCTCGCCTTGGGGTTATAGTTTGCCAAGAGCGCCGTGTCGGAGTTGGCAATGTCCAATGTTCCTTGCTGGGTTGCCTGCAACGCATCGGCCTGTCCGAAAAGCTGTCCGTTGCCATACACCGTAACCTTCATTTTGCCGTCCGAAAGCTTTTCAACCGCGTTTTTGAAGGCTGTCGCATAGACATAGTTCGAATCCATCTCGGTGCAGTGTGAGGAAAGCGTTAATGTCTTTTCTTCTACGTTTGCAACCGGATCGCCGGTTTCCAACGTCGCAAGTGCTTTTTCAATTTCTGCTTTGGCATCCCATTTCGCACCCGCATCCGTTTGTGTCCCGGTCTTGGTATCCGAGTTCTTGTCCTCCGCCGGCTTTTTCCCTCCACAAGCGGTTAGGCCGATCGCCAGAACAGCGACCATGAGTAGACCCCACATTTTTTTTGCTTTCATTCTTTTCTCCTTCCACTCTCTTTTCTTTTCGTTCCTGCTTTTTCGTTTCATTCCTGTCGGTTATACGCGTGCTACCATTTCACCATATTCCTCTTTTACACGAGCAATGAATTCTTGGAGTTCCTCCATCGTGGGCATATCAGCACTACAAGCGTGGCTGGCTACCAACATCGCTGCCTCTGCGCTGCCCATTTCCAAGCAGTCGATCATCTCCATTCCTTCAAACAAGCCATACAGGAAGGCGGCTGCGTAACCATCTCCGCCTCCAAAGCCTTTAAGGGCCTTAACCGGAAACGGTTTAATGGAATAGCTTTCGCCATCTTTGGTGTAGGCGGTCGATCCCTTTTTGCCATGCTTAATCACGACCACGGATGCGCCTTGGCTCAACCAGTAGTCCGCACTTTGGCGATCGTTCATACCTTGGGCGATCAATCTTTCCGCTTTGTCAAACTCTTCCCTGGAACCTAAGATGACATCTGAATGGGAAGCTACGATCGAGTAGTAAATCGCAATCTCATCCTCGTTTTTCCAAGAATATGCGCGGTAATCAATATCAAAGATGATTTTGGTGCCGTGCTTCAATGCCAGAAACATTGCTTTCAGCGCTGCTTCTCGCGAAGGCGATTCGGACAATGCTGTGCCGGAAATTTCAATCGCTTTTGCCTTTTTAATATAGTCTTCCGAGACCTCATCGACGTCGAGTTTTAAATCCGCCACCTCTTTACGGTACATGAGGATGCTGCTTTCGGTTTCGCTCAAAATCTCCGTAAAGGTAAGGCCGATCTTCTCGCCGCCCGTAGCGCGAACTACATTTGAGGTATCAATACCTTCTGCTTTAAAGGTGTTCTCGACAAAGGTTCCCATCTGATCATCCGAAATCTTGCCGATAAAGCCGACCTTTTTCCCTAATCTGGCCAAGCCGATGGCAATGTTGGAAGGGGAACCGCCAACATATTTTCGAAATTCCACGCTGTCCTCAAGCGGGCGATTGTAATCGATGGGATTAAAGTCCACGGCAATGCGCCCCAAGGCAATCAAATCGATGGAACGATCCTGCGGAAACTCGATATACTTCACGCTAATACCTCCTTGTTGTTGAAAACGGTGATGTGCCGTTTCACTTCTTCCTGTGCATGCTTTCGACCGTATTCATTGACCTGATAAAACGTACAAGAAGGGTTGTTCTTTAGAGCTTCTCGCAAACCTTCGACGTACGCATCGAGTACACCTGTCGCAATGTTGATCTTTCGAATGCCGTGATCGATGCAGGCCCGAAACTGTTCGGCGCTGATGCCGCTTCCACCGTGTAAGACCAGAGGGAAGGCGGATGCCCTCGCCAGCTGTTGCAAAAGCGGCATATTCAGCTTGGGTGTTCCCTTGTAATGCCCATGCGCATTGCCGATTGCAACGGCTAGCGCATCGACGTCGCATTCATTCGAAAACCTTTTCACGTCTTCCAAAGAAGTATATTGAACGGTTTCTACGTTGTCCGTCGCCTCTTTTCCGCCGATGGACCCGATTTCCGCCTCTACCGATGCTCCATATTGCCTCGCCAGCTCGGTAATGCGCTGTGTCTTGGCTATATTTTCGGCAATAGCGTTTCGCGAACCGTCATACATGACCGAGCTGAATCCTAAATCCAGCGCTTGGCGAATGGTGTCTTCGGTCAGTCCATGATCCAAATGCACACAGATCGGCACTTTTGCCTCCTCTGCCGCATGCACCATCATCGGGCCGAGATAGTGTAAGGGAGAATGTGCCAGTCTTCCTTCCGCAATCTGGATCACAATCGGAGTTTGCTTCTCTTCCGCTGCCGAAATGGTGGCCATCAAAATTTCCATGTTGGGTACCGTAAAACAGCCGACGGCGGAATTTTCTTTCTCTGCTTTTTCCAGCAGCGTTTTTAATGTAACCTTCAACCATTCCTCCTTTCTTATTGTGAGCTAATTGAGTGTTTTCTATTCAATATACTCATATACTACAAATGTTTTCCTATTGTGTCAATCTAATTTTTACGTTTTTACACCCTATTAACGCATTTCTATTGCCTATTTGTGGATGCTTATGGTAGATTGTGAGTAGATTTGGAGCAATATGTTCATAAATTAGAGCAGGTTGATAAGGACGAAACATGAAAAAAGAGCGCTTATTAGAGTTGGAAAAATTTATTGATCAAAACGGTCTTGTTACTATTGACGAATTGTGCGATCAATTTCAGGTATCTCTGAGCACGATTCGACGCGACCTAGATACGTTAGCTGCCGAAAAGAGTATTCAGAAAGTTTACGGCGGAGCACGATCAATAAAAAATACCGAAGAAGGTTCGTCCCTTCTGAAGTCGTACGACGAACGTCATTCTGCGCATGCCTTAGAGAAACAAATCATCGCTAAGCAGGCGGCTTCTTTCATCGAAGAAAATGACATCATTTTTATCGATACCGGCAGCTCAACGGTTCCCATTATGGATTTTCTCCGTCCATTTCATCATTTAACCATCATTACCAATAGTATTTTGGTGTTATTACGCGGGCTGGAATATCCCAATCTAACGGTTGTAGGACTGCCCGGACTTGTAAAAAGCAAAACAGCTTCTTTGGTTGGAGCCTCATGCCTTGAAGCTATTGAAGCCTATAACTCTGTGTTAAAGTCCTTTATGGCTTGCTCAGCCATTGACCTCGCCCATGGCGCAAGCAACTCCTCTTTAGAAGAATTTGAGATCAAAAAAAAGATTATTGCCTACAGCCATAAAAAATATCTTCTGGTGGACCATTCCAAGTTCGACCACGTCGCCCTAAAAACTTTTGCCGAAATTCAGGATTTTGACGGCATTATTACCGATGTAGCTCCCCGGCAAGAGTACGTGCAACATTGTGATGCAAATCAGGTTCGTTTATATATTGCTAATGTGTAAAGAAAGCAGATAACGCACGGCATAAACAGATATTCCTATGTTCCATGATTGGCGGAAAAGTATTACCACGATTGGCTGTTTTTTATTACCACGATTGGCGGATTTTTATTACCACGATTGGCGGAAATTCATTGCCATACGTAGCAAATACGGATAACTATCACGAATGAAAAACCACGTCTTTCCATCGAAGACGTGGTTTTCTTTCTCTCTAAAATCGTAGGGAAAGACAGGTCAAACTGCCGTCAATTTTTTTGAACTCGTCGGTATCCACCACTTTGACCGGATAACCCCTAGTTTCAATATGCTTCTGTGTAATCGGATTGCCCTTGGGAACCAGTACCGTACCATTGATCCATAAACTGTTGATGGCGTATAGCTCCTCACGCGGAACGACAAAGCGATCAAAATCGGCAAAGGCCTCCTGCTCGTTCATTGCTTCGCTCACCAAAAGATCGCGATGGTCCAAATACACGGCAAAATCCTTCAGATGCAGACCTTCCGTCACGGGAACGGCCGTAACGCTGTAGCCGAAAGGAGCCACGATGTCGGAGAACTGACGTACGCCTTCCGCATTCGTGCGCTCGGAAAGCCCGATATAAAACTGCTTGCCCACTTGTAAGACATCTCCCCCTTCCATGTTTCCCGGAGGAGTAAGCGCAAAAATATGTTCAGGAGAATAATACTTTTCCAGGGCAGCGATAATTTCCTCTTTTTCGCCATGGCGCGATGGCGCCGGAGAATTGGTTACGATAGCGCATTCCTTCATAACCACTGCCGGATCTTCCACAAAACACGAATCAGGGTATTGTTCCAGCGGTTCTAACACCAGCACCTCCACACCCAGTTCCTGTAGTGCGGAAACATAGGCAGCATGCTGCAACAATGCTTTTTCATATACCGGCGTTTTCGTGCTGAACATGCCGGTCGTAATACCTTCCACCATAGATCGGGCAGGTTTGCGAACAATGGCGTTATGATACTTCATGTTGACTCCTTTCGTATTTTTCCTTCGTCTTACCTTATCAAACGAATCGAAACGCCGCAATCACAAAAACGCCCTGCACACGGGAGTACAGGGCGTTTGCTTATCGAGAACGCGTCTTAAGAAGAGCTTCGTTCGGTTTATTGCTCCGCGCTCTTCGCACGGTCTTCTTTCACCTTCTCGGTCAGCTTCGGCACAATCTGGAACAGATCACCAACTATGCCGACGTCCGCGACGTTAAAGATCGGGGCCGCAGAGTCTTTGTTGATCGCGATGATGTAATCGGATTCTTCCATACCGGCCAAGTGCTGGATCGCGCCGGAGATACCGCAGGCGATGTAGAGCGTCGGACGGACGGTTTTTCCGGTCTGACCGACCTGAATTTCCTTGGGTGTCCAACCGGCATCTACCGCAGCACGGGAGCTGGAGACTTCGCCGCCGAGGGCATCCGCCAGATCCTGCAAAATCTTGAAGTTTTCCGGGCCGCCCATACCACGGCCGCCGGAAACCAGGATTTTCGCTTCCTGAATGTCCACCTTCTTGTGAACGGCTTTGACCACATCTTCAATCTCCACAAAGCACTTATTCTTCTCGATCGGCTTCGTGTAGGCAATGATCTCGCCCTTGCGGTTGTGATCGCGAATTTCCTTGACCATAACGCCCGGACGAACCGTCGCCATTTGCGGACGATGGTTGGAGCAAAGAATCGTCGCCATGAGGTTGCCGCCGAATGCCGGACGGGTCATGCGCAGTTCTTTATTTTCCGGATCGATTTCCAGCTTGGTGCAGTCTGCTGTAAGACCGGTGTGAATGCGACCGGCAAGGCGCGGTCCCAGATCGCGGCCAATGGCGGTTGCGCCAACCAGCATCGCTTCCGGTTTATATTCGTTGATGACGTTGGCGAGCACCTGTGTGTACGGCTCGGTGCGATAGTATTTGAGTTCTGGATCATCCGCAACGATGACGCGATCCGCGCCGTATTCGATGAGCGTTTGGGCCAGATCCGCCATGTTTTCGCCGACGAGAACGGCCGTAACGTTGGTATTCAGATCTTTGGCCAATTCGCGGCCTTTACCGATTAATTCCAACGAAACATTGGTCAACTTTCCTTCCACCTGCTCGGCAAAGGTCATGACCCCTTTATAATCCTGTAAATTCATCCCTGACCTCCCTTACAGTACGTACTTATCATGCAGACGATCCAAAATGAACTGGACCGATTCATCGACGCCCTTTTCAATCTTCATACCCGGCGCCTTAACCGCCTTCGGGAAAGACTGCGCCACGCGCGTCGGCGATCCGGCAAGACCGATATTGGAGTCTTCCACGGGTACGTCCGCACGGGTCCAGCGGGTTATTTCATAGTTATCAAAGGCATCGAAGATGGCGCCCGGCGTCATATAACGCGGGGAGACTGCCTCCTGCAAAGCCGTAACAAGGCAAGGCATCTTAGCGCGAACCATGTGGTAGCCGTCATCATACTGACGCTTAACAAGAACGCTGTCGCCATCCACTTCCAAGCTTGCTGCATAGGAAATGTTAGGAATGCCGAGGTGCTCGGACATTTCCGGGCCGACCTGCGCCGTATCGCCATCGATCGCCTGACGACCGCAAATGATCAGGTCGTAGTCAATTTTTGAAACCGCAGCGGCAATCGTCGAAGAGGTCGCCCATGTATCCGCACCGCCGAAAGCACGGTCGGTAACCAGATACGCATCGTCCGCGCCCATGGCGAGCGCTTCGTGCAGAATGGCTTCCGCCTGCGGCGGTCCCATGGAAACTACGTCAATGTGCGTATCCGGCGTTTTATCTTTGATGGAAAGCGCAAATTCCAGCGCCGCTTTATCATCCGGATTCATGATCGAGGGAACGCCATCGCGAATGAGGGTGCCCTTTACCGGATCGATGCGCACCTCATTGGTATCCGGCACTTGTTTAATGCAAACTACAATTTTCATGATTCCTCCTATTTCAACAGGTCGCCACCGACCACCATGAGCATAACTTCCGACGTGCCTTCGTAGATTTCCGTGATCTTGGCATCACGCATCATGCGTTCCACATCGTAATCCACCATGTAGCCGTAGCCGCCGAGCAGCTGAACTGCGCGATTCGTGACCCAAGAAGCTGTACGAGCCGCTTTCAGTTTTGCCGTAGCCGCTTCGACGCTGTAGCGTTTCTGCGTATCTTTTGCGATGGCCGCGCGATAGACAAGCATGCGAGCCGCCTGTACTTCAATTTCCATCTCCGCCAGCTTGAACTGGGTGTTCTGGAACTTAGCAAGCGGACGTCCGAACTGTTTACGCTCTTTAACGTACTCTTTGGCGATATCCAGCGCGCCCTGTGCAATGCCCAGCGCCTGCGCGGCGATACCGATACGGCCGCCGTCCAGCGTACCCATCGCGATACCGAATCCCTTGCCCTCTTTGCCGACCAAGTTTTCCTTCGGGACACGTACGTTGTTGAAAATCAATTCGCGAGTGGAGGAGGCGTGAATGCCCATCTTGTCTTCGGCAATGCCGAAGGAGAAACCTTCCATGCCCTTTTCCAGGATGAAGCAGGAAATGCCGTGGTTGCCTTTGGTGCGATCCGTCATGGCAAAAATGCAGTACACATCCGCATAGCCCGCGTTCGTGATAAAGATCTTGGAGCCGTTGATGACATATTCCTCACCGTCCAACACCGCCGTCGTCTGCTGACCGGCTGCATCCGTACCAGCTTCCGGTTCGGTCAGACCGAATGCGCCTAACTTTTCGCCTTTGGCCAGCGGAATGAGATATTTCTGTTTTTGTTGTTCGGAACCGAATTTTTCGATCAGGCTCGCGCAAAGTGAGGTATGTGCGGAAACAATAACGCCCGTCGATGCGCAATGACGAGACAACTCTTCAACGCACATAGCGTATGTAAGCGTGTCACAACCCTGTCCGCCGTATTCCTTCGCAAAGGGAATGCCTAAAAATCCGTATTTCGCCATCTTGGCGACCGTTTCTTCCGGAAAACGATGCTCTTTATCGATTTCCTGGGCAAGCGGCTTCACCTCTGCCAGAGAAAAGTCACGAAACAGCTGTTGCGCCATCTTGTGCTTTTCACTTAACGTAAAATCCATTCTTTCCTCCTCCATGTGTCAGGTTCCTGCTTTCCCCACGGAAAGCACGCCAATCTTGTTAAAAATTTATCCCATAAGCTCAAGAGGAAGAGACCCGAAAACGGGTCTCTTCGTTCCCCGCTTATTGATTGGTAAAATGTTTCTCTTTTCGCTTTTCTAAGAAAGCGGTCATGCCTTCGACCTGATCGTGCGTCGTAAAGCAATTTGCAAAGGCATCCACTTCCCTCTTGAGGCCTTCTTCCAAAGGAAGGTCCATGCCTTTCTGTAGCGCCGCTTTGGTCTTTCGAACCGCGATGGGAGCGTTCTTGGCAATGGTCTCTGCAAGCTTCATCGCCTGTGCCATCAGTTCTTGTTGCGGAAAAACCGCGCTCACCAAACCGATGCGCAAGGCCTCTTCTGCATTGATGGTACGTCCCGACAAGAGCATTTCATTGGCTTTGGACCGCGAGCCGATCAGACGCGCTAAACGCTGTGTTCCGCCAAAGCCGGGTGTAATGCCCAGGCCGACTTCCGGTTGCCCGAAGATCGCGTTTTCCGAGGCATAGCGGATATCGCAGCTCATCGCAAGCTCATTGCCGCCGCCAAGCGCATAACCGTTTACCGCTGCGATCACAGGAACAGGCAAAGTCTCCAGCTTTCGCATAATCCGATGGCCTAATTCCGCATAGGACCGGGCTTCCGTTTCCCCCAAATCCTTCATCTGCGCAATATCGGCACCTGCCACGAACGCTTTATCGCCCGCGCCCGTCAGGATGACGACACGCACCGCCTCCAGGTCAATCGCATCAATGGTGTCCTCTAATTCCTGAAGCTCTGCGCTATTTAAAGCGTTCAGTGCCTCCGGACGATGTAACGTGAGAATCTCGATCTCGCCTCTTCGCTCACGTTGAATGATGCCCATACTTATTTCACTTTCCGCACAACAGCTGCACATCCCATGCCGCCGCCGATGCACAGTGTTGCCAGACCCAGATCCGCTTCCTCGCGACGCAGCATCTCATAGATCAGTGTTGTCAAGATACGAGCGCCCGAGCATCCCACCGGATGGCCAAGTGCAATAGCGCCACCATTGACATTGACTTTGTTTTCATCCAGCTTTAATTCTTTCACCACCGCTACGGATTGTGCCGCAAAGGCTTCGTTAGATTCCACCAGGTCAAAGTCGGTCGGTTTGATATCCAGACGCTTGCAGATCTTCTTGGTGGCTTCGATGGGGCCAACGCCCATGATTTTTGGCTCGACGCCGGCGAGTGTTCCACCCAACCATTCCACTTGCGGTTTAAGGCCCAATTCCTTCATCTTCTCTTCGGAAACGAGGATCATGGCCGATGCGCCGTTGTTAATACCGGAGCTGTTGCCGGCTGTCACAATGCCGTCTTTCTTGAAGGCCGGACGTAACTTTGCCAAAATTTCCGGCGTTTGGCCTTCGCGAATGCCCTCATCCGTATCGAAGGTGATGGTTTCTTTCTTGAGTTTGATCTCCATCGGAACAATTTCATCCTTAAAGCGGCCGGCATTGCGTGCTTCTTCCGCACGGTTCTGACTTCTTGCCGAGAAGGCATCCAGTTCCTCGCGCGTGATGCCGTATTTTTCCGCTACGTTTTCCGCCGTGATGCCCATGTGGAAATCGTTAAAAGCATCCCACAACGCATCATTCACCATGGTATCCACGATCGTGGCGTTATTCATGCGATAGCCGAAACGGCCTTTCATCATGGCATACGGTGCCATGGCCATGTTTTCGGTGCCGCCGGCGATGACAATATCCGCTTCGCCTGTTTGAATCAGACGCGCCGCAGTGTTTACCGCTTCGAGGCCGGAGCCGCAGACTACATTCAGCGTTACCGCAGGAGTCTCAACAGGCAGTCCGGAATTGATTGCAACCTGTCTGGCCACGTTTTGACCCTGACCGGCCTGTAATACGTTTCCCATGTACACGAAATCCACTTGTTCCGGTTTTACGCCGGCGCGTTTCATGGCTTCCCGAACGACAACTTCTCCCAGTTTGACCGCCGGTGTGTCCTTTAATACACCCGACATGGTGCCGATTGCCGTACGAACGGCGCCGGTAATAAATACTTTACGTGTCATGTTTCCCCCTTCACTCTCGTTTGAATGGCCTTGTTTTCCTTTGCAGACAGGCCACGGTTTAGACGGTACAAAAGCCGTCACGCCTATCCTTTATTCTATCGCTTTCCCGCACGCTGTCAAATCATTCACAATGATGTCGTGCGCCGGGTTCCCCTTTCTTGCACGGTATTTGACCGTATCGGCAAACCCCTTGACCGCTTATTTTTTTTAGCGTTTATTGCTGTTTCGCCAGATATGCAGGCGCTCCGCTTCCTGAATGAGGTCTTCGCGCATATCCGGATGGGCAATGCTGATAAGTGCTTCCGCACGCTGCCAGGTGGATTTTCCCTTCAGATTGACGATTCCGTATTCGGTTGCCACATAGTGTGTGGTGGTACGCGGATCCGTCACGATCGTTCCGGGGCTTAGCGTCGGGACAATACGGCTCTGCATATTGCCCTGTTTGTCGGTGCGAGAAGACTGGAATGCCGTAATGGATTTTCCGCCTTTAGACATGTAAGCGCCCATGACAAAGTCCAACTGTCCGCCCGTTCCGGAAATCTGGTTAATGCCGCCCGATTCGGCGTTGACCTGTCCGAACAGGTCGATTTCGACGCAGTTGTTGATGGCAATGAAATTGTCCATTTGGGAAACCACATACGGATCATTGACATAGTCCACCGGAGCCGTTGCCAACACCTGGTTGTGATCCATCCAGTCATACAGTTCCTTGGAACCCAGAGAGAAGGAGAATACCTGTTTCCCACGATGAATTTCTTTCTGCATGCCGGTTACGACGCCGGATTTCGTCATGGCCATCATGGAATCCACGTACATTTCGGAGTGAATGCCGATATCTTTTAAGTCTGATTCCGCGATTTTGTAGCCCAACGCATTCGGCATGCCACCGATGCCCAATTGCAGAGTGGCGCCGTCCACGATCTCCTTAATGAGCATGTCGGCAATTTTTTCATCCGTCGCATCCGGCTGAATGGTGGGGATGGTATCGATCGGTTCATCCGATTCCACCACCGCGTGCACTTCGGTGATATTGATATAATCGTCACTTAAACCGTACACCACCGGCATATTCTTATTGGCTTCCACAATGACATACTTCGCGCGCTTAATCGCTTCCCTCGTGGAAGCAATGCACGGGCCAAGGTTGAAATTTCCATTTTGATCCATGCCGCACGTCTGAATAAAGAGCACGTCAACGGTTTCGACATCGTCCGCACGGCGATACATTTCCGGCTGTTCGGCATAGCGCATCGGAATGAAAAACGCGCGCGCTTCCCGCGCCATGCGACGATCCTGGCCTTGCATAAACCAGCTGTTCCAGACGAAAACGTCCCGGTTCAGGCGCTTATTGGCTTCTAAAATCTGAATGGGATGGTAAATCAGATAGCCGCGCACAAAAACTTCATTGAGTTCTTCGGCTCGCTTAGCAAGGGCTTTGTCCAACAAGTTCGGTACAGATAGTGCATGCGCATAATCCAGCCACATGCCATCTTTCACAATTTTGACCGCCTCCTCGGGAGTGGTCAGCTTCTCCTCATATTGCTTACGATAGTCGATCATACCTTCTCCTTCCCTGCGTTTTTATCGGAAACGCGATTCCGAAAAACGTTATCCTCATAAACCACTCTGTATTTACCCTTTCAAACTATTTCCACACCCCAAAAGTCCTCAAAAGTAGATAAAAATCCTCGCCTTTTATCTGCTCGAGGAACCTTTTGTGCACAAAAAAAGGGTTGTGTCGAATGCAACCTGCACTCGACACAACCCTTGCGAAAACAAAGTTTTCTTACTTGACCTCGACTTCAGCGCCGGCTTCTTCCAGCTTCGCTTTGATCGATTCCGCCTCGTCCTTGGAGACCTTCTCTTTAAGAGCTTTCGGCGCTTCGTCAACGAGCGCTTTGGCTTCTTTCAGGCCCAGGCCCGAAACTTCTTTGACAACTTTGATGACGTTGATCTTCGAGGAGCCAGCGCTCTTCAGGATAACGTCAAATTCCGTCTGTTCTGCTTCCGCAGCACCGGCAGCAGCACCGGCAACCGGAACAGCAACGGCAGCAACCGGAGCGGCAGCCGAAACGCCGAATTCTTCTTCCAATGCGGAAACCAGTTCGGACAATTCCAGAACGGTCAATTCTTTCACTTGATCAACTAATGCAGTAACTTTTTCAGATGCCATGATATTCCTCCTAATGGTCTAACAACAGGTTGCCGAAAACGCTAAGCGATTAAGCGGCTTCTTCTTCTTTTTTCTCTTTGACAGCGTTGAGCGCATAAACCGCTTTGCGCAGGATGCCTTGCGAGGCATTGGCCAGACCGGAAATGGGGCCTTGTAGGCCACGCAGAACCATGCTGAGCAACACTTCTTTCGCCGGCAGTTTCGAGAGCGCGACCATTTCTTCGCCGCTCATCGCATGACCATCCATGTATCCACCGAGGATTTGAAACTTCTCTTTGTTATCCTGCGCGAATTTGGCCGCAATCTTCGGACCGTCCACCATCTCTTTGTTGGAGAAGATAAACGCGTTCGGGCCGTTGAGCAGGTCATCCAGCTCTGTGACGCCCAAATCATTGAAGGCGCGACGCACCATGGTGTTTTTATAGACCTTGTATACGACGTCTTCTGCACGGAACTGGTTGCGCAAATCCGTGATGCTTTCCACGGTAATGCCGTTATACGCGACAACGGTCACCGACTGCGCCTGTTCAATCGCTGCTTTGATCTCTTCGACCACCGCTTGCTTTTTTTGCAGTGTCTGTTCTTTCATTCGTTTCACCTCCTTCGGCTACAAATTGAAAATCTCCCGGCACGACGCACCGGGAGAGGAAAAGCATATCATTCCCACCTCGACAGGAAATTAAGCCGGAAACATACTCGTCATGCTTCGTGGCACCTGTGGTCTTCGGTAGCCGAATAGTAGATTAGCACAGGACGTGCTTTTTCGCAAGTTGTTATTTGCCAAGCTCCATCAACGCTGTGGTCTCCAGCGCAATGCCGGGGCCCATCGTATTGGCAACGGTGACGGATTTCAGATACTTGCCCTTTGCGGATGCCGGTTTCGCTTTCACGATCGCCGCCAGAACCGCCTTCAAGTTTTCGCTGATCTGTTGAGCGTCGAAAGAAGCCTTGCCGACAAGCACGTGAACAATGTTCTGTTTATCGGTACGATATTCGACTTTACCGGCTTTCACGTCTTTAACTGCCTGCGCGACATCCATGGTGACCGTGCCGGCCTTCGGGTTCGGCATTAAGCCGCGGGGGCCGAGGACACGACCGATGCGACCAACCTGGCCCATCATGTCCGGCGTGGCAATGGCAACGTCAAAATCCATCCAGTTTTCTTTCTGAACCTTTTCCACCAGGTCTTCCCCGGCGAAATCCGCACCGGCGGCAATCGCTTCATCGGCTTTCGCGCCCTTGGCGAAGACGGCGACGCGCACGGCTTTGCCGGTACCGTTCGGCAATGCAACCGTGCCGCGGACTTGCTGATCGGCATGGCGGGAGTCAACGCCCAGGCGAGCGTGCAGCTCGATGGTTTCGTCAAACTTGGCCGTTGCCGTTTTCTTTAACAACTCGGATGCTTCATCAATGGAATAGGTCTTCGTCGCATCGATGAGCTTTGCTGCTTCGATATATTTTTTGCCTCTCTTCGGCATAAGATCCTCCTTGTGGTACGAGCGGAAATTCCTCCCACTGCTCCATTATTCTTCGACGGTAATTCCCATCGAACGCGCTGTTCCGGCAACCATGCTCATCGCCGCTTCCAACGAAGCCGCGTTCAGATCCGGTTTCTTGAGCTCCGCGATCTTCTGTAACTGCGCTTTGGTAATCTTGCCGACTTTTTTCTTGTTGGGTTCACCCGAAGCAGCCTGCAGGCCCAGTTCCTTTTTAATAAGAACCGCAGCCGGCGGTGTTTTGGTGATAAAGGTGAAGGAGCGATCCTGATAGACCGTCATCACCACCGGGATAATCAAACCCTGCTTATCCGCGGTTTGCGCATTAAATGCCTTTACAAACTCCATAATGTTGACGCCGTGAGGACCGAGCGCGGTACCGACCGGCGGTGCCGGGGTTGCTGCGCCGGCGGGAATTTGCAATTTGACAATCGCACTTACTTTTTTAGCCATAGTATCCTCCTGGGATTTCTATCGTGGTCAGAGCGGGGAGTTCCCCCTCCCACTAACGACTATTGCATCGATACGCTATAGCGTCTCGATGTCGTCATAGGACAACTCGACGGATGTTTCACGCCCGAACATGTTAATGAGCGCTTTGATCGTCTGTTTATCCGATTGTACTTCTTCGACTTCTGCGGAAAAACCAGCAAAAGGGCCGAAAATAATTTCGATCGCATCGCCCGGCGAGACGTGAATCTCGCGCTGTGCCATCTGCTCACGTACGCCAAACTGTGCGACTTCGCGTGCGGTGAGCGGAATCGGATCCGATCCGGGGCCGACAAACCCCGTAACGCCATTGGTGTTGCGGATCAGGAACCAGGACTTCGGGGTGATGTTCATTTTCACCAGCACGTAGCCCGGCAGAATTTTGCGTTCCTTAATCACGCGTTCGTTATTACGAACCTCTGTGTACTTTTCCATCGGAACACGCACGTCAAATACATCTTTGTCCTGCTTGTTCTCGATAATCATTTCGATCTTATCTTTTACTTTATTTTCGTATCCGGAATACGTATGAATGACATACCATTTTCCTTCCAGGGTGTCTTTTTCCTGTTCCGACATCATTTCCCCCCATTCTACGAATTAAATGACAAGACCGACCAACCAACCATAAATCAGATCAAGTATCCAACCGAACGTTGCAACCACAGCGGCGATCACCAGCACGATGAGCGTGTACTGCACGACTTCCGGAGCGGTGGGCCACTGGATCTTACGCATTTCTGCGCGCATGCCGTCAATGCGGCTCGGCGCCTTCTTCTCTGCCATAGATCCTCCTTACTTCGTTTCGCGATGCAGGGTGTGCTTTTTGCAGAACGGGCAGTACTTGTTCAGTTCAATACGTTCCGTATTGTTCTTTTTGTTTTTGGTGGTATCGTAGTTTCTGTTCTTGCATACAGTGCAAGCCAATTTCACTTTATCAGCCATTGTTTCCTCCTACTCCCAAAATCGTATCCCTCTTTCGCCTGCCAACGAAGGACGCCTGTCGGTACTTTTTTGCGCACTCAAAAAAGCCTATCCCGACGGATACGTTTCATCAGTGTATCACGACTCTGTTCTCGGCGCAAGTCGGGGTTGCCTTAATTGGTCCAGGTCAACAGCGCCTTTACCTTATAGCCGGCCTCTTCCAGCACTTTTCTTCCGCCGAGATCGGTTAACTCGGTCAGGAAAAGCGTTCCGGCAACCACGCCGCCTGCGGCTTCAACCAATTCGCAGGCCGTCTTCGCCGTGCCGCCGGTGGCCAGAAGATCGTCCATAACGAGTACACGTGCGCCATCCGGTATCGAATCACGATCCACCTCAATCGCCGCTTCCCCATATTCCAAGGTATAGGATTTCTTGATCAAGTTTCCGGGTAATTTCCCCGGCTTTCGTGCCATAATAAATCCTTTGTGTAAGAGGGCTGCAACGGGCACACCTACGATGAAACCTCGAGATTCCGTTCCCAGCACATAATCAAAATCCCATTCCTTGGCCGCATCGGCAAGTTGTTCCACCATGGCCTTCAGGGCATCCGCGTCCGACAAAATCGTCGTGATATCTTTATAGCTGATGCCCGGGCCCGGAAAGCCCTCAATCACGCGCATCTTTTTCTTTAAATCCATTTGCTTTGTCATCCTATTCTCCCGGCTTTCGCCTGTTCCGTTTCCCCCTCCATACCGGCTGCACACAGAAAAATTTGTTTCCCGCCGAAAACTGTGGTACAATTCCATGGTCAGCAATTCGACGGGGTGTAGCGCAGCTCGGTAGCGCGCCTGCTTCGGGAGCAGGAGGCCGGAGGTTCAAATCCTCTCACTCCGATTTTTCTATGTAAAAGTGTTGAAATCAAGCCATTCTTGTCATGGAATGATACGGTTTTGATACTACATTTTGAAACCGGGACAATTGTCCCGGTTTTTTCTTTCTTTATATCGCCATTCACGTTTCATTAGTATGGAAAGATCCGTCGTCTTGTTCCTTTTCTTGCGCCGGACTCCTGCTTCCATCACAGCTCCGCGGTATCGATCCAAAGCGTAAAGGGGCCGTCATTAACGGACGAGACGAGCATGTCCGCGCCGAAGCGGCCGGTCTGTACGTCGGGCAAATCTGCCTTAACCAACGTTACCATCTCATTATAAAGTTCCTCGGCCCATGCGGGCGGTGCAGCCGTCGCAAAGCTGGGACGATTTCCCTTCTTAATGGATGCATAAAGGGTAAACTGGGAAACCAACAAAACGTTCCCCTGTACCGCCGCCAAATCAAGGTTGGTCTTTCCTTCGCTATCCATGAAGACGCGTAGCTTGCGGATTTTTGTCCACAAACGGGCCACTTCTTCTTTCGTATCATTGGGGCCGACGCCCAAATAGAGGAGATAGCCGCGGTCGATGGCACCTACAATCTCACCATTGATGGTCACCGATGCCTCTTTAACGGTTTGTAATACGGCACGCATGGCGCTTACTGAATGGTAAAGCCAAGGTCAGCGATATCGCGATTAAAGCCGATCACCGTATCCACGGAAAGCTGTTCCGGCGTTTTGTCCCCGATTTTGGCAAGCTTCTGCAATACGCCGTCCGGGCAGGTGATGATATCAACGCCCAGGCGCTCGGCTTCATACACATTCCACACTTCGCGCGTGGAAGCCCACAGTAAGCGAACATGATCGTATTTTTTGCAGATTGCAGACGCTTCCGTCATGACGGGAATGGGATCCAACCCGTTGTCGGCCAAGCGCCCTGCAAAAATGGAAACATAAGTGATAGCCTTGTCGCTGACCGCTTCGACGATCGCTTTTGTCTGCGCGACGGAATACACTGCGGTCACATTCAGATTTACGCCTTCCGCGGAAAGACGAGAAATCAGGGGGAGCATGCTCTCGCCCTTCGTGTTTACGACAGGAATCTTCACAAAGACATTTTTGCCCAGCGCCGCAATTTTACGCGCTTCCTGTTCCATAGTTTCCATATCGTCGGCAAACACTTCAAACGAAAGCGACAAATCCGGAATCGCCTCGACGACTTTCTTGGCATACGGCGTATAATCCTCCACCCCCGCCTTTTTCATCAGCGACGGATTGGTCGTAAAACCATCCACCAGACCGCTCTCGTACTGCTTTTTCATTGTTTCCAGCACTGCGCCGTCTGCAAAAATCTGCACGCCAAAATCCTTAAACATCGTTTCTCCTTTCTCCTAAGACCAAGGTTTCCTAAAGGATATCCTTGTAAAACACCTTTTCACGAAACGCCATCTTTGCAGCTCTTTCTTATCGGTCAAGATGTCCTGCCTGCTGCTTCATTTTAGCAGAAGGCGTACCTTCGCTCAATGTAAAGAACTGGGTCGGGACAATCCGGGATGCCGACAATGCGCACCATTCACGTCTTACAAGAGATTAGAGCAGTTGGCGTTGCCACGATGACTTTCGATAAGATTTACAATGTATCCCGTTCCGATGCGCTACGATAGAGATGAGAAAAATAGAAGACAAAGGAGGAAACGATGAAAAAGGGGTTCCTACTCATGGGAATAGTACTATTTGCACTCACCGGATGCCATTCGGACACGGCGGATCGCAAGGTGAGTGGAGAAAACGAAGAATTGCGCCAAGAAGTATCCCTGTTAACTGCCGAGAAAGAATCCCTGGAAACAGCGCTTGCGAACGAAAAGGCGCAACAATCATCGGAAGCGGAAGCCGAAAAGGCCAAAAACAATGTGAAACTGAGCGCCGGCCAGCCGTGGACAGTCGATGGGCTCTTTACGTTGCAGGTGGATTCGGTCAAGGCCATCGCCGAACGCAATACGTATACCGCTAAAAACCCTGCCCAGGTGGTACTGATCACCTATACCTATCAGAACATCGGCTATGTAAATAATGACCAAGAGCTCTATCTCGCGCCCAGTCATGTCGTGGACAGCAGCGGCGAAATGGCCAGCCCGTATCCCGCGGACATTGACGTCTATCCGCAGCCGACACCTGTCGGCGCCAAGATGGTAGGAGCGCAGGCCGCGTTTAGCTTAAATCACGTCAGCAAAGAAATCCTGATCTCTTTTGAAACGTACGACCGCACGAAAGGAAGACTCACGGCGACGTTTACTTTGCCGGTTTCGAGTGAAGAGTAATCGCTTCGACAAGAGTCCCGATCATACAGACATTTCAAAAAGAAAACCGCCTGAAACCATTGATTTCAAGCGGTTTTCTTAGCTATCGGGGTGACAGGATTTGAACCTGCGACCTCATGGTCCCAAACCACGCGCGCTACCGAACTGCGCCACACCCCGAAAAGCAGGGTTATTCTACCATACTTCCACCCTGCTGTCTTATGAACTTGTTAGCCGATGAGGGAGTCCTGAAGGCTGCGCAGACGATACACCTGCGTGGACGGATCCAGCTCGACGTCTTCTTCCGTCAGAACGCTGTCTTTGGCGATGTTTCGTTTGGCAATGGCGTTGCCCACCAAAAGGCCGATAGGAATATGGCGTTCCCGTTTCTGCGTTTCATGCGTTTCGATGCGTCCACGTACACAGAAGCCGCCAATACCGTCGATAAGTTCGCCCTCTGCAATATCTTTCTTCGCCACGGCCACCGTCTCTGAAACCGGCTTGTCCAGCTGCACGATGGCCGCCTGTTTATGCAGCACCGCACGCGCGACGGTCAGCGGTGTTTCCAGGCTGCCCAGGTGGAAGGGACGATAGAGAATATGGTGTTCACGCTCGCCTTTTTTCAACATGTAATTCATTTCGGCGGCAACCTGCGCATTTTGCCCCTTGACGATCACGAAAACGCCGGGAGCAATGCCGTCCACATAATCGACTACACCGAAGCGATTGAGCACACCGCCTTCACGAACCAGATCAAACTGTTTTACGGTCTCATCCAGATCGCCTGTAATGCCGTGCATGCCCTCCACATCGGGAACAAATCCCGTGGCATTGGAAAGAAGCGTCATCTCCGCCATGGTCTTGGTGCCATCCTGGAAGGATGCCAACATGTGCGGATTCATCCCGCGTTCTTCGGCTTCCTGTCGCGCCGTATCCGGATTGGCATAGGGCTTGAGTTTATTGTTTTTTCCTTTGCCGGCGACGAGAACCTCCATGCCCATGGCGCGGGCAAAGTTGAAAAGGCTGAACGTAGCAGCGGGTTCGTCTCCGTCCGAGCCGGTGTAAACCAGGCCTGCCGCATCAAAGAGCTGTTTCATCAGCACGCCGATGGTAATGTCCACTTCGACATTGAGAAGAACCAGATGTTTTTTTGCTAAAAGCGTAGCCATCGATACCCGTGCGCCGATTTCTGTCATGCCGGTCGCTTCGACAACCACATCCACCTCTTTCGAGCGGACGACCTCGTTATAGTCCGTGCTGGTGATGATATTGTGCTGATCCTGTGACTCGGCAAGGTACGTGCGCTTCGCTTGTTCCGCGCGCTCCGCCGCCACATCACAAATGCCGGTAACGCACATGCCGGGGATGGTGGAAATCTGCGCAATCATGCCCGTTCCCATCTGTCCGGCGCCGATGACTCCCACGCGAATCGGATGTCCTTCCTGTTCCCGTTGCAGAAGTTCTTCAAACAAGTTCGACATATTTTCCTCCTTTTATCACCGCTTGCGCAGGATCTCTCGGTTCATTACCTGTTGTCTTGTTTTTTCCGCCAATAAATCTTCACTGGTACGCATGCGACGAATCCAGGTTAAGGCTTTGCCGGTACCGCGTACAACCGCGCTGATGGGCTGCTCGACATAATTCACTCGAAGGCCACAGCGCTTTTGAATGGCTTCGCTAAGGCCGCGCACCAACGATCCTCCTCCGGAAAGCAGAAGCCCCTGATCATAGAGATCCGAAGAAAGCTCCGGCGGTGTTTGTGCCAACACGCGATGCACCGTCTCGGCAATCGCCGTAAATTGCGGTGCAAGCGCTTCATCCAGATCACTTTTTGTCATATACACTCGCGCCGGGAGTCCGTCGGCACGATGACGTCCCTTCACTTCCAACCGCTCCGGCGCATCGAGGGCGAGAACGGAACCTAAACGCAATTTAATGTCTTCGGCCGTTTGTTCGCCGATCATCACCTGATGTTGCTCCAGAATGTAACGTGCAATAGCGGCATCAAACGCATCGCCTGCCACGGTTGTCGATTCGGCAACGACAATGCCACCGAGCGAAATCAATGCCACATCGGTCAGTCCGCCGCCAATGTCAACGACGAGGGTTCCACGCGGATCGGAGACCTCCACACCGGCGCCTAATGCTGCCGCCAAGGGCGCCTCAATGAGAAAAATCCGATGCGCACCGCCCGCTGTAGCAGCTTGCAAGATTGCACGCTTCTGCACTTGCGTCGCACGCGAGGGAACGCTGATCATGATATCCGGGTGCAACAGACTTTTGTCGACAGCCCGATGGAGAAAGGCCCCCAGCATTTTTTCCGTCGCGCGATAATCCGACACCACGCCCCCTTGTAGGGGATGACAGGCAAGGATGTTTCCGGGGGTGCGGCCCAACATTTTTTTTGCTTCTTCCCCTATCGCCACAATGGAATCGGTATAAATGTCCAGCGCAACCACAGAAGGTTCCTGAAACTTCACTCCTTCCGCCCGGGTAAACACAAGAATCGTTGTCGTGCCGATATCAATCGCTACATTTTTTCGTAACCAAGCCATGGTCTACTCCAAGTATTTCTTTAATGTCTCCACCTGATCCAGTTCTTCCCAAGAATAACGGTTGTCCGTGCGTCCAAAATGGCCATATGTCGCCGTGTGCGCATAGATTGGTCGGCGCAGATCCAATTTCTTGATGATGGCTGCCGGACGAAAGTCAAACACCTCTTGCACAATTTTTAAGAGCTGTTCGTCCGCAAGTTTTCCTGTTCCAAACGTATCAATGGAAATGGAAAAGGGCTCCGCACGGCCGATCGCGTAGGCCACGCAAATTTCCGCCTTCTCGGCCAAGCCGGCCGCCACAATGTTCTTGGCCACATAGCGCGCATAGTACGCTGCCGAGCGATCCACCTTTGTGGGATCCTTTCCGGAAAAGGCGCCACCGCCGTGATGCCCCGCGCCGCCGTAGGTATCAACAATAATCTTTCGTCCGGTCAAGCCGGTATCCGCGTTCGGTCCGCCCAGTTCAAAACGCCCCGTCGGATTGACGAAAAATTTCGTATGCGAGTCGATCATCAGCGGATCCAGGCATTCTTTGACCACGTGATCCCAAAGGGCTTCTTTTATCTCTTTTTGATCGGCCTGATCGTCGTGTTGCGTGGAAATGAGAATCGCGTCAATGCGCTTGGGACGATCCTGCTCGTCGTATTCCACGGAAACCTGTGTCTTACCGTCCGGGCGCAGATGCGGCACAATGCCCTCGCGGCGGACTTTGGCCAGACGCTTTGCCAGCTGATGCGCCAGCATGAGAGGCATGGGCATGAATTCCGGCGTTTCCTTCGTAGCATAGCCGAAGACCATTCCCTGATCGCCGGCTCCTTCGCCGGATAGCTGTTCGGATTCTCCTTCGCGTGCCTCTTCGGAACGCATGACGCCGCAGGCAATGTCCTGGGACTGTTCGCGAATGGTCGTAATGATGGCACAATGTTCAGCGTCAATGCCGCTGTCCGCATCCGTATAGCCGATCTTGCGCAGGGTTTGACGCACGATGGCGTTAATGTCCACATCCGCTTTGGTGGTTAATTCACCCATCACAAAGATAATGCCGGTGGACGCCATTACCTCACAGGCGCAGCGGGATTGAGGATCCTGCCGCAACACTTCGTCCAGAATCGAGTCGGCGATCTGGTCGCAAATTTTATCGGGATGTCCTTCTGTGACGGATTCCGCCGTGCGGATACGCCCTGTATTCTCTTCCATTTCTTCCCCTTCTCTATTTTTCCGGTTTTTCCTTCCGGGTTTTCTTCTCTTCCTTCTCACACAGCCATTGTATCGCCTTTTTCGACATTACACCGAACGAAGCAATAAAACCTGTGCCATGCAACTGATTCCCTCTTCGCGGCCGACAAAGCCGAGATGTTCCGTAGTCGTCGCTTTTACGGCAACCTGCGTCACATCACAGCCGAGCGTATGTGCAATCGCTTCGCGCATGGCCGGAATATAAGAAGCTAATTTGGGCCGTTGCGCCATTATCACGCTATCGATATTGCCAATCCGATACCCCTGTTTGGAAACCAAGTCCATCACCTGTCGCATCAAAAGCAAGGACGAAATGCCCTCATATTGCGGATCGGTGTCCGGGAAGTGCTGGCCGATATCCCCGAGAGCCAACGCACCGAGAAGCGCATCGTTGATGGCATGCACCAAACAATCGGCATCGGAATGGCCAAGCAGCCCCTTTTCAAAGGGAATTTCCACTCCACCCAGAATAAGCTTTCTTCCTTCGACCAACTCATGCACGTCATAGCCGAGGCCCGTGCGAAACGCGATATCATTCATCTAAATCCTCCCGTTCCGTCACAATGCGCTCCCCGAAGAGCAGATCCATGGGCGTGGTGATCTTGATGTTTGCCTCGTCTCCTTCCACCGTGGCCACCTTGCCGCCGAAAATTTCGACCATTTGTGCATCATCCGTAATAGGGATCTCTTCCCAGATCGCCTTTTCATAAGCATCAAGCAATACCGACTTTTTAAACATTTGTGGCGTCTGGGCGCTGAAAAGATGCGCGCGATTGGGCGTGTTTTGAATCACGCCCTTTTCATTCACGAATTTAATCGTGTCCTTCATCGGCAAAACGCAGATTGTTCCGTCCACGTCGCCCCTCTCGATGCGAGAAAGACAACGCCGTATGACGGCCGAGGAGACAAAGGGCCTTGCTCCGTCATGAACAGCGATAATATCCGTTTCTTCGGGCAAATGCGCCAGGCCCATTTTCACGCTATCCTGCCGAGTCGGGCCGCCAAGGCAAACCGTTACACGAGAAAAATTCTCCCCGAACACCTGGGGGAGAATATCTTTTTGTACGGTTTGTAAAATGTCTTCCTTGACAACGACGACATACGCATCAAATACACCCGATCGGTGCAAGGCGCGCAAGGCGCGTTGCAGTACCCGACCGCCGTCGATTTCAATGAGCATCTTATTTTTTCCGTTGCCCATGCGCGTGCCTAAGCCCGCGCCGGTCACCACAGCTGTCACAAACGGTCGTTGCATGATTTCCTCCGCAGTTCTCTGTTTATCTTAACACACTGTATGGAGGAAAAAAGGCGAGAATGTGAAGGAGTTTTTGCTCTATTCGGTGCGAATGGCTTCAATCGCCGAAATTTGGGTTGCGCGCTTGGCGGGTAAATAGCCGGCAACGAGGCCGATCAGCGCAGAGAAGGCGAATGCCGCAAAGGGCAGCCAGAAGGGAATCAGGCTGATTTTCTGCTCGATATCGTATCCTTCGCCGAGCATCGCCTGGGTGAAGAAATGATTGATGCCGAAGGAAAAGAGATACGAAAAAAGAACGCCGATGATGCCGCCAATGATGCCAATGAGCATGGATTCCACCAGAAAAATCATCCGTACATCGCCAATTTGTGCACCGATGACCTTCATGACGCCGATTTCCCGCGTGCGCTCATGAATGGACATGAGCATGGTGTTGGCAATGCCGATGGCGGAAATCAATAAGGAAATCGAGCCGATGCCGGCGAAAATCCAACGCACCACGCGCATGGCTTCTTCCTGTCCGCGAATGGAATCGGAATTTGCGTACGCATTCAATTGCATGTCATTGATCTCATTGATAACTTGTTGGGTGTAGCTGATGTCGTCCACCGTCACAATGGCGTTATCGTAATGGCGTGTTTTCTTCCCTCGCGTCAGCCTTTTCGGCGGTGTTGCGGAAGGATCATCCGGATTCGGATTATCTCCCCTACTGCGTTTTTCTTCTTCTTTTTGCATGCGCTCCAACGTGTCAAAGGAAATATAGATTCCTCTGGGCACAAGCAGATCGGACTTGGAAAACGTTCCGGCATAGGTCAACGGCAGCTTGGCCGCCTGGTCCTGATTGCCGATCATAATGTTGTTGTCGGGTGTATCGTCGTGTTTGCCGTAATCAAACGAGCGCAGCATCACTTTTTCATGGGAAAAGTCCAGATCCTTTACCGGCTTGGGCATTTCGCGGAAATTCTTTGTATTGTAACGAAACACCGTAATCGCGTTTCCCACGATAAACGGGTTTTTTTTGGTATCTCTCGGAAGACTCCCTTCTTTCATTTCCATCTGTGTTTTGCGCAGGGCATCAAAATCAATCGCCGCCATTTCTCCGAACATCGATAATGCGGGATCTTTGAAGACAATCTCATAGGACATGTACTTCATGCCCAGCGCGTCTTTCACGTGCGCGATCTGCTTGATCTTTTTGATCTCTTCGTCGCGCAAATAGCCCTGACGGCTCCCCATCTGGCTATTGGTCGGATCCTGATAAGAAGTCGGTTCCACGCGAATCGCATTGAGCTGTGCAAACTGTTCCATCTGGCGGCGGTTGCTGTCCTCTATGCCATAGCCGAAGGAAAGCATCAAAATGATAGCCACCGCGCCGATCACGACGCTAATGACCGTAAGGATTGTCCGCGATTTTCGGCGCATCAGATTGCGCCAAGCCAACAGTAAGAGCTCGACGTTACGCATCGAGGTTCAACTCCTTTTCCTGTTTCTTTTTCTTGCGATGCCGATGAATGAGAATTGCCACTACAAGGATCACCAGAACGCCGATGCCCACCGGAAGAAGGGGGAAATTGCCTCCCTGCGGAGCGGGAACCGGTTCAAGGGTTTTGGCATCATAGTATTGGCTGGTCTCGTCATCGATCAGAAGGCCTGTTTTTTCATCATGGCGCAGCTTCGACGGATCCGCCGCCATCCCTTGATCAAGCCCTTCGATTTTGGCTTCGAACGGTTGCTTCTGTTCATGTTTCTTTCCCGTGGAATCTTCAAACGTGATCACGATGTTGCCGGAAATTTCCTGTTCCTGCGGAACAATTTCCGCGGAGAAATGATCGGCCGCACCCGGCGCAAAATTACCGACAAAATAGCGCGGCGAACCGTTGACTTTGAAGCCCTTCCCCTCAATGGTCACCATATACGTCGTCAGCTGATCTTTACCGATGTTATACATGTCCATATCGACGTTGGCCGGGTTGCCCATCATGAGCATTTCCTCCCCGCCACCGTTCATTTGTACATCTCCCAAAAGGATATCCGCCGTCTGTACGACGGGAATACCGATGGTTTCCGTCGCCGTGAACTCATTGCCGAGCAGATCTTCATATTCAAAGGAGACGTTGATGGAATAGTTCTGTGCCGCCAAGGTCGGCGCCGTCTTCAGATGGATGGTCTTTTTGTCCGTCTCGCGTGGACGAATGCGGGAAATGTAAAAGGTGTTGGAAGATCCGACCGGCGTAAAAACCGAACCGGTGCTTCCAGAAGGAGCGGATGCTTGGCCACCTCCCGTCTGCGTCGCCGAGGGGATCGCTCCGGCCTCGCCGCCGCCGATGCTGATTTTAATATTACGTACGGACTTTTCCGCATTCGTATTATAAAAAGTGAGGGAAACGGCAAACTCCTGCCCTGCTTGCGGCATTTCCGGATCCAGGCTATAGTTGGAAATGATCAGCTTCGGCTTGTTTGTGACATTGACCGTTCCGTTATCACCATTCGACGGCCCGTCCGTTACGCCCGGAATATATGTATCTCCACCCATGTTCTCTCCTCTCTGCTATGCTCTCTCATGAACGCGTTCAATTTGTCCATCACGCATATGAAACATCCGATCGGCATAGCCGGTCATTTCTTCATCATGCGTCACCATGATGACCGTGACATTTTCCTCTTTCGATATACGGGAAATCAGGTCCATCACTTCAAAGCTCGTTTTCGTATCCAAGTTTCCTGTGGGCTCATCTGCAAAAAGAATCTTGGGATTACCCACCAGTGCACGCGCAATAGAAACACGTTGCTGTTGTCCGCCGGAAAGCTGATTGGGCCGGTGATGAAGGCGGTCCCCGAGCCCGACCAGGTTCAACACCCGTTTGGCGGCCTCTTCATACTCTTTTTTCGGTACGCCCTTTAGCATCAAACCGAGCGTCACATTTTCCATGGCATTTAAGGTTGGAATCAAGTTGTACGATTGAAACACAAACCCGACATTCAGACTGCGAAATAGGGTCACCTGCGATTCGGACAGTTTCTCCAGATGCACGCCTCCGATGACAATCTCTCCCTTGGTCGGCCGTTCCAGACCGGCCAAAGCGTTGAGCAAGGTGGATTTTCCGGACCCGGAAGGGCCAAGCAGACACACCATTTCTCCGCGGGCAATATCTAAGTTCACATCGCGCAAAGCGTATACTTTTTCTTCGCCCATGCGAAAGACTTTGTAGAGATTGCGCACCGCAATGAACACGTCTTCCATGGTGTTTTCCTTTCTCTTCCTCGAACCGGCAATCGTTTCTTTCCAGATTAGTATATACTGACAAAAGCGTCTTTTGCCATCCTCTTTCTTAACAAATTATTAAGATTTTGTCGGCTTGCCGTTAGCGAGAAGAATCCTCCTCTTCTTTTCCGGCAATACCGGGATGCGTCATTTCATAGGGATTAAAAATGCGGTCCAGTTTCTTTTCGCTCATCAGCTTTTCTTCCAATACCAATTCCCGCAACGATTTATTGGTCGCCAGCGCGGTCTTCGCCAATCGCGAAGCGGTTTCATAGCCGATATGCGGAGCAAGCGCCGTTACGATACCTACGCTGCGCTGCACCTCTTCTTCCAAGCTCTTTTTATTCGCGACGAGTCCTTCAATGCAGTGGACGCGAAAGGTATAAATCGCACCCCGCAAACCGCGCAGCGATTCAAAAATCTTATAAAAGCAAACCGGTTCAAAGGCATTCAGCTCCAGCTGTCCACCCTCGACACACATGGTGACGGTCATATCGTTTCCTACGACCGCGAAAGCCATCTGATTCACCACTTCGGGAATGACGGGATTCACTTTCCCCGGCATGATCGACGAGCCTGCCTGTCGCGCCGGCAACGTAATTTCATGGATGCCGGAGCGCGGCCCGGAGCTTAAGAAGCGCAGGTCGTTAGCAATTTTGGAAAGAGAAAGCGCATAATTTTTCAATACGGAAGAAGCCACCAAAAAACCGTCCAGGTTTTGTGTCCCGTCGATAAGATCCGCGCTCTGCGTGAGCGAAAGGCCGGTCACCTCATTGAGCTTGGGGACGATGTTTTTCACGTAATTCACGTCGGCATTTAGTCCCGTACCGATGGCGGTGCCGCCCAGGTTGACGACCGAAAGCGCCTCAATCGCCGCGTCAAAGCGCTTGACATCCCGTTCAAGCACCGCGGTATAGGCAGCAAATTCCTGGCCGAGGCGAATCGGGACGGCGTCCTGATTCTGCGTTCGCCCCATTTTTATGTAGCTGTCAAATTCCCGGCTTTTTTTCTCAAACGCGGCGTTGAGCTTCTTCGCTTCCTCTTTCAAATCCAGAAAATAGCGAATCATGGCAATTTTCCCGGCCGTCGGAATGACATCGTTGGTGGATTGTCCTTCATTGACATGATCGTTGGGATGCACCGGGTGATACGATCCCAATTCCCCACCCAGCGACTCGGTTGCCATGTTGGCAATGACCTCATTCGCATTCATATTAAACGAGGTGCCGGCGCCGCCTTGAATGGGATCCACGACGAATTGATCCAGATTCTCTCCGGCCAAGATTCGGTCGCAGGAAGCAACGATCGCTTTGGTACGCTTTTCATTCAGCTGGTGGACCTCATAGTTCATCAAC
The DNA here is from genome assembly GCF_900119705.1 of Murdochiella vaginalis. GTDB lineage: Bacteria > Bacillota > Clostridia > Tissierellales > Peptoniphilaceae > Murdochiella > Murdochiella vaginalis. Next base: position 1,652,627 of record NZ_LT632322.1, read on the forward strand.
GCCGCCGCTTTTTTTACCTCCACGATGGCCCGGATAAAGCGACGATCAATGGGATTTCCTGTAATCGGAAAATTTTCCACCGCTCGCATCGTGTTTGCCCCGTAATAGGCATGCTTCGGCACCTTTACTTCCCCAAGGGAATCATGTTCCATGCGAAACGCATCCACCATTTTCTTCTCCTTTTTCTTCGTTTTCGCTTTCTTAATAGAATGCTTTCGGGATCGTCCTCCGGCATGAGAGCGTCCCAAAAGTACGCGTTTTGAAGATACGCCTTACGCTTTTTTTCGTCCCCTTTACGATACCATAAAGCAGTAGATTTTGAGGAAAAAATCGTTTTCTTATGTTCGCCATTTACACATCCTTTATGTATAATAATTAGGAAAGAATTCTCTTTCTTCCATCTGCGACCGTTTTGCATTCTCGGCGCAGATTGCCTATTTTTACGGAGGATTCGCCTACGGTAGAGCGCAGATCCTTTTTGCCAACTGTTTTGAAAGCCAACTGTTTTGAAGGAAAGAGGCATCGTAACCATGCAGGAAAAATTATCGGAAAAAAAATCGAATATACAATTCCTGATCTTGGCCGCACTTATCATCGTCCTCGCGATATTTTCTCTTCTTCCTCGAAAGCCCCGCCTCTATACTGCTTATCCTCTATCCGATGGAATACGCCTGGAAGGCAAGATTTGGTTGCCGACAAAGAACGGGGAAGGCGTTATACATTTTCCGGATAAAGTTGTCTATCGCGGAGCCTTCACAGCGGGCCATCTCGATGGAAAAGCGCAGGTAGAACTGGATCCGACTTGCCTTTTCACCGGAGCTTTTAAAGAAGGCAGTCTCGTCTCCGGAGAGATGGAAGTCAAGGCGGAAGGAATCTATGTTTTGCAGGATGACGGAAGTTGGATAAAAAAAGTCGAAGACAAGCAGAATGAAAAGGATTTGAAATGAACAAGCGGTTACCATGGTTTGACTCCTTACGTGTTTTCGCCTTCCTCCTTGTTGTGATCTATCACCTGGGAAAGACGAAGCTTCCTGCCGGTTTTTTGGGAGTGAATCTTTTTTTTGCTTTATCCGGTTTTTTGCTGACAGCGAAGGTATTAGATCGCATCCTCCTTTCGGATGCCGATTTTTCCTTTCCTTCCTACCTGAAGAGTCGCGGAAAACGGCTCCTCCCCGCTATGGTGATGATGCTCTTGATCAGCACGCTATTCCTTTTCGTGGGCTCGTCCGACTTGCGCGTCGATTATTTTCGCCAGCTTGCGGGCGTTTTCGGTTTTACAACCAATGCCTATGAAATCTTCTCCGGCGGCTCGTATGAAGCGCAATTCGTTCCGCATATTTATGTGCATACATGGACACTTGCCATGGAAGTGCACTTTTACCTTCTCTGGGGCGGCATCCTCTATTTTCTGATTCACTACTCCGCCAAGCGCCATGCAAAAAGCCCGGAAGCTCGACAAGAGTGGGTTCGTTTATGTATTTTCTTTCTCTCGCTGGTCCTGCTTATTTTGCCGACCCTCCTTCTGGTTTTCGGCGCTTTTCAAGGGTGGCCGACCGCCTTCCTCTATTTCTCTGATCTGACCCGCATGACGCCCTTTTTCGTGGGCTCACTGGTTGCGAGTATGACGGGTATGTCCTCACTGGCCTATTCGACAAAAAAGTGGGCAAAGGGATCTCCCCTCCAAACGCTCTTGGCCCTATTCGGCTCGTTGGCTCTCTATATTCTTCTATCTTTTAAGCTCGGCTATTCCGCTCCTGCAACCTATCGTTGGGGCTTTCCGCTCGTGGATGCGCTATGTTTCCTGCTGTTATTTGCCACGCGCATGCTGGATTTGCAATGGCAGGGTGGAGAAGATCCACGTCCCATCCGTTTTCTATCCCGCATTTCATACGGGTTCTATCTTTTCCACTGGCCCATTTATGTGGTGCTTTCTTCGACCGGCCTGCCGCGTCCATTCGTCCTGTTGCTGACCGTGAGCATGGCGTTTTTCCTGTCCTGGTTTAACCATGATGTTTGGGAACCCCTGATACTACAAAAAGACGAAAATGCTTTGCAGCTTCCTTTCAAAATTGCAGTCCATCGTCGCAAAAGCAGACAGGTGGCGCAATGGAGCGTTCTCCTTATCTTCGTTTTCATGCTAATTCAGCTGATTACCGCCCCGCCGATTCTCTCTCTCGAGAGCCGACTCTGGTCGTCTTCTCTGCAGCAGGAAATAGATCAGGTGAAGGAAGCCGGCACAACGGTCCGAGACCAGATCGCACGGGAAAAGCAAGCGGAACAACAGAGAAAAGAGGCGGAAGCTCTTCAGGCAAAGGCCCGCTCGGAGGGCTTTTCCATGATTTGCGACTCCATCGCTCTCGGTGTGCGCGATTCCATTTTGCAGGCGTTCCCCTCCTCACAAGTCAACGGAAAAGTTTCCCGTTTCCTTCATGAAGCGCCGGATATCCTTCGCGCCATGATAAAGAGCGGTCATCTGAAAGAGATGGTGATCATTTCCCTCGGAAACAATGTCTATCCCAGCTTTGCAAAGACAACGGAGGAAATTATTTCTATCCTTCCGGCGGGCACACGCGTTATCTTTGTCAGCCCTTATGACAGCAGCGAGCCCGCCAATTCCGATTTGAACAAGTATGCAAATTATCTGCCCTCTGTGGAGAAAAAATATCCTTTTGTGACCCTCGCCAACTGGCACAAAGTTTCCCAGGAGCACACCGACATCTACGACGGTACCGACGGCGCACACTTCTTTGCCCGTAAAGCGGGCATTCCTCTTTACATTCAAACCTTGACGGAGGCAATTGCGCGCTCGTATCAGAGGCCGACAAAGAAGTAAGGAGAACTTTGTGACTATCGTCACATCTTCGTCGGCGAAAAGACTTTGGATGTTTTCCCGGTGTGCCATCATCCTCAGGTTTGTTTTCAAATCTCAGCAGAGAAATATTACTCGGCACAATGAGTTCATTCGCCTAAAAAATAGGGGACTGCATCAAACGATTTTCTTGTTTTAGCACAGTCACCTGTTTGTTTTGCGAAATTTCTATTACAAGAGTCTCTTATACATAGATAAGCAAGCAAATATTATTTTATTGCATTGAAATCATCCAACGGTACAAAATAGTTTTTTGCAAAATCCAAAAATTTTTCTGCGGCTAACCCTGCATTCTTTTTCGAATCCCAATAAATGTATTGCTGACGTGGAATAAAAGGGTCCGTAATGGGAACGTAGCCAACCTCATTCGATAAATAATTTTTTCTACTTCTTCCCGTTAATACGGCAACACCACATTTCTCTTTTACAAGGCGCTCACGCATTGCATAATCCACTTCCATGATAATCTTCGGTTGAATACCAGCAGCTTCACATAATATATCAAAATATTTTCTCGATGACATTCCAGAGGTTAATGCAATAAAACGTTCATTTTTCAGAGCTGCCATTGTTGTTGATTTTAATGATAATGCAGGATGTCCCTTCCATGCCATAAGCATTGGATAGTCATCCGTATAAAGTGGGTAGCTGCTATAGGCAACCCTTGTTTCAAAATCCAAGGGACTGGCTAGCAAAAAATCCCCTGTGTTTCGTAAAACATTTTGCGATAACATGTCAAGGTAAATAAATTTTTGTGAAATTACAACGTCCGGTTTCTTTTCACGAAAGGAAATGACAAGATCCGTCCATACGTTTGGGCTCGTGGTTAAAAGATTCACTTCCTGATTAACAGGAGGTTGTACATCTTTAACGGCAGCTTCAGCATCTCCTAAAATCGAGCAAGCATAGCGATAAAAAATTCGTCCAGCTTCATTTAGAGTAATGTAATTGCCACCGCGAGTAAATAATTTAACACCAATCTCCTTCTCCAATCGAGAAATGGTCATGCTCAATGCCGAAGGTGTAATATACAGCTCTCTTGCTGTCTTGGATATATTTTCAGATTGAGCAACTTTTTGGAAATATTTTAGTTGTAATAATTCCATTGCCGTCACCTCCACAATCTGGATATGCCAAGTGCCTACTTACATCAATGATAAGTAGGCACTTTATAGCATTTTCTTACCCAATCACAAAATAAAGTACTACTTGCCCATAGAAGGTAGGGTCACCATTCGTGTAAATTCTCCTTCCGCAACAGAGAGACCATTTTGATTCATGACGTTATATTGCATCGCGATGATTCCCCTTTTCCCATCTTTTGTTGGTCGCTTGGATAGAATTTTTAGTTTTAAATGTATTGTGTCTCCAATGAAAACAGGGGCTGTCGACTTCCAATTTTTTATTCCCAAAAACACGGAGGAATTAAATATATTGCTTCTCATATAGAGTCCGTTCGCGATCGATAAGATGAGCATGCCATGGGCAATACGTTTTTTAAATTGAGTTGTTTTTGCAAACACTTCACTGGTATGCAATTCGTTCAGGTCCCCTGTTAATCCGGCAAATTGGAACAGGTCTGATTCAGAAACAGTCCGACTTGGCGACAAAAATTCATCGCCGATATCGATGTCCAGATACGTCAAATTGGATGAATGATTTTTCAACTGTATCCTCCTCCTGTATCATATTCGTTTAAAAAGGAATGACCTGCATGATTACCGATGAACCTAAAACGACCAGCGAAACCGCCCATAGATACAAAAAGCTATGTTTCTGATGTTCCCCCAAATCAACACCCGATAGTCCTGTAAGGAGAAATGTTGACGGGGTGAGAGGCGAAATGGGAAAACCTACGGTGATCTGGCCACAAATTGCTGCACGCCCCATAGCAAGGGCTGTAATACCAGCGGCTTCTCCAGTTGCAGCAAGTACAGGAAGAACGCCGTAATAGAAACTATCTGGATCAAAAGCCAAACTAAGTGGCATAGACGTAAAGCCAAGAGCGAATGCTAAATGCGATGCAAGTGACGCAGGTAGAATTGAAACAAGGCCTTCTGCCATCGCGGCAAGCATACCCGTGCCTTTCATGATGCCTGTGAAAACTCCGGCAGCAAACAAGGTAGAAGCCATCATCATAGCAGCTTCCGCGTGTGTGTCAACGAGTTTGCGCTGAAGTTCCCCGTCAGGATAATTGACCAACATCGCAATGAGCGTAGCAGCCATGAAGCACCCTGCCGGAGGAAGAATGCCCCAAACTAGAATGATGATTGTTGTAAGTATCAATAGTAAATTAAACCAAAACAAATTCGGTCGAAGAAGAATTTGCTCCTCTTCAGATAACATTTTGTCCTCGAGAACAATATGGCTTAGAGAATCGCTTAATCTCTTCTTTTCACCCCTTCCAATTAAAATGGTAAAAACAAAACAGGCAAGCAACCCACAGATTTGGGGAATAACCATTGGATTATACAATTCCGTCAAAGAGACTTCCAAGGCGGTAGCTGCACGGATTGTAGGGCCTCCCCAAGGAAGAATGTTCATTGTTCCTGCCCCCATCGCCACAATTGTTGCTAAATTACGTCGATCCATACCGATCTTGTCATAAATCGGCAACAATGCCGGAACTGTAATGAGAAATGTAGTTGCTCCAGAGCCATCCAAATGGGTACACATCGTGATAATTAATGTCCCAATCGCTATTTTTAACGGGTCTGTGCCAATGATTCTAAGCACCTTGTCTACGATCCGGCCAAAGCACCCATTGTCTCCCATAATGCCAAAAAACAAAACGGCGAAGATGAACATAACTCCTGTCGACGCGACACTTTTAAGACCATCGGTAACAAATTCTCCCATTTTAGCGCCTTGTCCAATAATGATACAAGCGATCATGGGGACGGCAATTAATGTAAGCATCGGTGACAGCTTTTTTGTCATAATCAAAACAAGAACAGCAATAATGGATAAAAAGCCAACAATTGCTAACATCTTAATTCCTCCTGCATCTAATATTACAATCCGTTCGTCTTTTCTATGTCATGAAGAAATCGATTGCACCCCCTCTCTATATCACAATCTCATTGAGCCACAATGGCCATGGCTTTAGATCACCCCTTCCTCAGATAAACGTTTGAGTTCACATTTGCTGAGTCCAAGAAATTCTTGATAAATGGAAGAGTTATCCTCGCCAAGCAGAGGAGAAGGTTTTATGATCTCCGGATTAGTATCAGTCATTTTAATCGCATCGCCATTAACAGGCATGTCGCCAATAACAGGATGGTGCATCGTAGGAAACATTTCCCTTGCACCAGCAATATGTGCGTCTTTGACAATTTGAGATAAATCATAAACCGGTCCAGCGGGAACGCCAGCTTTGAGTGCCCTCGTTGTAATATCTTCAACACTGTAGTGTATTGACCACGCATTGATCAGTTTCTCTAATGCATTCATATTTTCAACACGCAATATGTTTGTCGAAAAACGAGAATCATCGAGCCATTCAGGCTTCATTACAACGTTCTTGCAAAATTTTTCAAACAGATTTTGATTTCCACAGGCGATGACAACAAGGCCATCAGAAGCTTGGAAAGTGTCATATGGAGCAAGAGCAGCATAGGCATTTCCATTTCTTTCATATAACTTTCCTGTATACCAATATCGCGTAAAAGCATTTTCCAAAGAGACAACAATCGAATCCACCAAGGAAACATCAACTCTTTGTCCAACTCCCGTCAATTTTCGTGCATGTAGCGCCGCTAAAATACCAATCGTTAAATTCATACCAGCAAGCATGTCGCCCATAGCATTCCCTGCACGCGTCGGCTGTCCTCCCTTTTCACCCGTAAGACTCATTAAACCGCCCATAGCCTGAGCTAAGATGTCATAACCTGGACGCTGTGAATAGGGCCCCCAGGCTCCAAATCCCGATACCGCTCCGTAAATGATCCTTGCGTTGATTTGTTTTAAAACGTCATAACCCAATCCCAATTTCTCCATGACGCCCGGCCGATAGTTTTCAAGCACGATATCGGCCTTTTTGACCATTTCTAAAAACATCGACTTCCCAATATCACTCTTTAAATTTAGAGTTACGCCATATTTGCTTCTGTTCAATAGTGCAAAATAAGCACTTTCCCCATTTACAATCGGACCATAAGAACGGCTATCGTCTCCTTTTTTAGGAATTTCGATCTTGATCACACGAGCGCCCATATCACCAAGGAGGGAACTACAGAAAGGGCCGGCAACTACTCTGGTCAAATCTAATACGGTAATGTCTTCTAACGCACGATGGCAACTCATCTCATTCCCCCTATTCGACTTGAAATCGATTTCTTGAAAAAATAACGTTTTCACCCATTTCATCCTGCAGTGCAAGAGCAAATATCCCTATAAACTTAGTAATTTTTCCAGCCAGAGATACTGATCAACCTTGATTCGTAATATAGAACGAAGTATAATTTTTGAAAATTCCAACTTTTCTTAAGCTGCTTTAGATTAAGCTTAAGGCAAAAAAATAAGGAATGAAAAATATTACATTTTCATTCCTTATGAAGATAATCGATAGAAATTTAAGACGAGCACTTAGAAAAGTGGTCGAATTTGCCTACTCTTCTTGATGATAATTGTATTCAATTTTTAGTGTCCTTTTCCTTTTAGAATACGCCATACCGTCGTACGACCAATTTGTAATCTTTTCGCTGTTCTTGTCTGGTTCATTTCTTCTTCGCGCATAACTTGACAAACGATGTTATAAATAATTTCCGCTAAAGGCCGATCATAGGGAATTTTTCCTACTGTACCCGCTTCTCGCCATTGGTTTTCTTCAAAAAGAAGAAGGGACACCTCGTCCTCGGTGAGGTAATAATTGGTTGTTTTCGAAAAAAGCGTCCGAAGAACACGCTGTAATTGTTCTAAATTTCCGGGCCATGAATGATTGACCAGAAGATCAAGGGCTTTTGGTTCAAAGCCGGCAATTGGCTTATTGGTTTGGATTTTATATTTTTTTAAGTAAATATCAATAATATCAACGAGTTCACTACGTCTCTCGGAAAGCGACGGCATACGGAAAAACTGTACCACGGGCGATTCTTCCAAGAGCGTTAGCTGAGAAGAAAGGGATTCGTCAACAGCATCCAAAGTAAACAACAGCCTATGGGGAATTTTGTCTCTCCGACGAAGAAAAGAGAATCGTTTGATTTTCTCCCCATCGCATTGTTGTATGTTTTGGATAATGATGGTGAAAGGCTCCGACGCCATCGGTAAAAAGGAGTCGAAAAAGTACGACCACATGCTTTCGTTCATGCTTTGCGCATCCATCCACGCGATGGGAAATCGCGATTTTTGATTTAAGGCAATATATAGTGCAGAGTCAATTTTGCCTGTGCCCCTTTCTCCGTAGATGACAAGGTCATCCTGAGGAGCAAAAAACGGTCGTAATTTTGATCGGATTTGACCAAGAGAGAGGGAAGTCTTCAAATTTCGTGCATCCTGTGTTGGATCATGGGAATTAAAGCGAAAGAGACGAATGCCATAGTCTTTTGAAATTTGATCAAAATCATTTGGTTTGATCGTGACAATATAGTATGTCGTTCCTGCTTTGATTTGCTTCTGAAGGTAAAAGAGCAGCCTCTGTCCATCGCTGAGTTGTGCGGTGCGAACCGTTGTCGAAGTAAGAAGATAGGACACAAAGAACGTTTCAACCAATTCCATCAGTTCATCAACAACAACATGACCGGGTAGATTAGAGGAAATGACTTTTCCCATGTTGTTGATGGAAACATAATAAATATCGCGTTCTTTTAAAATGGTGTGCTGTATCGTTTCTGCCTGAAGTCCCGCTCTGCGCTGCGAATAAAAATAAACGGCTTCGTCAATGGAAAGTTGGATATTCTCAAGACTTGACAGCAATATCTTCGTTTCCAGCTGAAAAGAAGCTGCCACTTCTGAGCTGATGACATCACAGAGTAAGAGATCATATCCTTTTTCTTTTATCGTCTTAATCACTTCCGGTATTTTATCGCTTTGTGTAACAGTGTAAATGTCTTCTCTTCCAAAGTTTTTTGTTTCCAAATAGGCTGCACACATCGTAATCGTCGGATAGCCGACTAAGGCGACTTTTTTATCTGTCTTTATGGAATAAAGGGTTTTTCCTAAATCATTGCTGGTCATCGGAATGGAAAATACGGGAATCGAAAAATGCGCACGCAGTATCTCTGCTGTTCCTCCTCGCGAGATAATGGCTTCAATAGAGGTGTGTTTCAAGATGTCTTCCGTAATCGCAATACTTCCTTCCACATTCCCAACGGCGTATGAGGCTTCGACATATGGATACCGCTTGAGAATGGATTGAACATCTTTCTTCATGGATAGATAAGGAATGATAAAAAGAATGTGCATTGTTCCCGCCTTTCCTATATTAAAGCTCATCGCCTGAGCTTTATTGATTATATTCCACATTGAAACAGAATAAGGAGATGAACGTTTCAATATGAAACATCGTCTCCTATCATGAGCCTCCTCTTTTTTTTATGCTTTTCATGAAGTAAGGAAAATCAATGGCCTCGATCGTGAACGATAAGTGAAAAATGCAAAGGAGGATCGTATGAAAGCATGCTATGTTGTTTCGCCGGAAAAAGTGGAAATTAAAAACATTGAAAAGCCGGTAATTGATGAAAAGGAAGTGCTTATCCGCGTCCATTATGCAGGTGTATGCGGATCAGATCTACATCTCTTCCACGGCACACACCCTTTTCGCAAGCCACCTGAAATTCTTGGTCACGAGGTAGTGGGAGAAATCGTTGAAATCGGTTCAAAGGTTACCGACTTGCGAATCGGTGATCGGGTCACCGTAGAGCCGCATTTAGGATGTGGACAATGTGAGCTTTGTCAGTCTGGCAACGAAAATCTCTGCCGTACAAAAATTGCGCCGGGTTCCGCAAAATGGATGGGTACCTTTGTCAATTATTTCAAAGCGCCGGCGAGCAAGACGCATCGTCTGGCCGATAAGGTACCGGATGAAATCGGTGTGCTGATCGAGCCATTCGCGGTGGCTGTGCACGCGATCAATCTAATTTCCATTCCGCAAAGAGAAAGCATCGTTATCCTTGGTTCAGGTACAATCGGTCTTTTTACTGTCGTGGCTGCAAAAGCTGCAGGTTTTAAAACCATTATTGCTACGGATACGCAACAATTTAATCGCGATATGGCGATGCAATTTGGAGCGAATATTACGCTTGATCCGCTGAATTGTGATGTTGCGGAGGAGGTAAAAAAAGTCACCGATGGAAAGGGTGCGGACGTTGCGATCGTTGCTGCAGGAGCAAGCAATATCATTGATCAAGCATCCAGCTCGGTACGAAAGCGCGGCGAAGTTGTGCTCGTTGCCATGATAACTGAGAAGATTCCCGTCTATAGTTACAGTTTTGTCTTTAATGAGCAAAAACTAATCGGTGCCATGACGTATCGCCCCCAAGATTTTAAAGAAGCTGTCGATTTGGTTAACAATGGGTTGAATCTGGATGGCTTTGTCACACAAATTTTCCCCATTCATCAAACACAGGAAGCTCTCGACACTTTAGCACAGAAAAAAGAAAATGTAGTGAAAGTGCTGGTCGACTTTCATAAAGAATAAGAAGGGAGTGGCCATGAAGCGCGCTAAATTCATATTTGTTTGTTTGACCGTTTTGCTCTTATGCGTCGGCTGTGGAAAACCGAAGGAACAAGCCGAGGTGAATTTAAGACTGGGGCACATTCAATCTGCCAAGGATATCTGGCACAAAGCGAGTCTCGTCTTTAAAGAAGAGCTGGAAAAACGTTCTGGTGGAAAAATAACCGCTACGATTTATCCCAGTTCAACACTGGGGGGCGATCGGGATATTGTGGAAGGTATGCAATTAGGAACCATCGATATGGGTTTGATTGCCGGCGTTCTTGGAAACTTCGAACCTTCCATTCAGCTTTTCGAAATTCCTTATCTTATGACCAATGAGCAGGAATACGAGACCATTGTGAAAGGAGAAGTGGGCGGAATTATTGTTGAGAGGCTACGTCAAAGGGCCGGCGTTCATATTCTGGACTTTTGGGATCGCGGGCCTCGCGAAGTCAGCTCCAACAAGCCGATTAACACCATTCAAGATATAAAGGGTTTGAAGATTCGTATTCCTGAAATTCAAGCTATGGAGGCGGTCTGGTCCGCCATGGGAGCATCGCCGACAACGATGGCTTGGGGAGAAGTCTACACAGCCCTGGAGCAAAATGTCATCGAAGCGCAGGAGAATCCCGTCCCCTTTATGTATAGCGGACGAATTCAGGAAGTACAAAAATATATTGCCATGACCGATCACAAGTTTGAATATGTGACGCTTTCGATCTCTGAAAAAACGTGGCAAAGTCTGACAGAGGAGCAGCAGAAAATCGTCCGGGAAGCTGCGGATGCTGCTACAAAATATCAAAACGATACCGTAAATCAAGTGGCCAAAGAAAACCTACAAGAAATGATTGATGCCGGAATGAAGATTACCTATCCGGATAAAAAAGAGTTTCAAGACGCAGCAAAGGAAGCTTCTCGCATCTATGGCGAATCTGTTGATGCCGATCTTTATAACAAAATCATTCAAGATTTGGAGGCCATGAAATGAAAAAGCTGAATGATACCATCCAATCTATTTTGTACTACTTGCTAGCCTTCATGATCTGCTTAATGACTGTAATCGTTGTGTTACAAGTTTTCTTTCGCTACGTGATGTCAAGCCCTTTAACATGGTCGGAAGAGTTAGCACGTTATTTGTTCGTATGGATTACTTTCTTAGGTATTGCCATCGCCATTCGTAAGAAAGCGCATGTTGCCATTGACTTAGTAGTCGAGCACCTTCCGAAGATGCAGCAAAGAATTATACGCATAATCAACACCGTTATGATCCTTCTTTTGGGGGGCATTATCGTATACGGTGGTGTGCAACTGATGAAAATTGGAGAGATACAAAAGAGCGCAACTTTGTTGCTCCCCATGAGTTTGGTTTTTTCTGCCATTCCAGTTTCGGGCGTGTTCATTGTTCTCTTCAGTATAGAGGACTTGCTTTCGTACTTCTCGAAAGGAGAAAAGAAATGAATACAGCGCTTCTTATCCTTATCGTTTTTCTTATTTTGCTTACCATGGGTTTAGAAGTTGGATTTGCGGTAACTGCATCTGCCCTTGCCGCAGCGGTAATGTTGAAAATCCCCGTTGCCGTCGTCGCACAACGTTATTTTACGGCGGTCGATTCTTTTTCGTTGATGGCCATTCCGCTTTTCATGGTGGCCGGCTCAATCATGAGTAAAGGTTCCTTGACGAAACGCATCATCGACTTTACACTCTCCTTTATGGGAAATGTAAAAGGGGCGCTTTGTCAGGTAGTCGCCATATCCGGAATGATCATGGGAGGCATTTCCGGCTCCGGTGTCGCCGATACGGCAGCGCTTGGTGCGCTTTTGCATCCCGAGATGAAACGTAAAAAATATGATCCGGAATTTTCTGCTGCACTGATTGCCGCTTCCGGATCCATCGGTCTCATCATTCCTCCAAGTGTCGCAATGATTATTTATGGGGTAACCACCCAGTCATCGATTGGAGACCTTTTCATTGCCGGTATTGTTCCGGGGGTCTTGATCTCGCTGGCTTTCATGCTTTACTCTTTTGTCGTTGCCCACAAAGAGCATTACCCTGTCGAAGGATCCTCTTCTTGGGCAGAACGATGGGATAAGTTTAAGAAAGCCATATTTTCTCTTATTATGCCGCTGATCATCATTATCGGTATCCGCGGTGGCTTCTTTACACCGACAGAAGGCGGTGCGATTATCTCCGCCTATGCACTGCTAGTCAGCATGTTTATTTACAAGGACATTAAACTTGCGGATCTTCCGGAAATTTTCTTTGATGCAGCGTTGAGCACGGCAACGATTGCTTTGATTATTTGCGGTACTTCCTTGTTAACCTGGATCCTAGCCTATGAAAATATTCCGCAAATGTTAACGCAAGCGGTCTTGTCCTTAACGGACAACAAGATCATTCTCATTATATTGATCCAGAGTATTCTGCTTTTGACGGGTATGGTAATTGACAGCGGTCCGGCTATTATGTTACTCGCCCCCATTCTTGCACCGATTGCAAAACAAATTGGAATGAGTAGCGTGCAGTTCGGCCTGATGATGGTCATCAGCTTGACGACCGGTTTGTTAACGCCACCCGTTGGCACGGCAATGTATGTTTCCAGCAACATTTCTAAGATTCCTGTACAGAGGCTAGCTAAACGTCTCGTGCCTTTTGTTCTCATCATGACCGTCATGTCCTTACTGATTGCCATCTTCCCCATCTTTTCGGAAATTCTGCTGTAGGAGGTTCTATGTCCATCTTAATGGGAATTATAGCGGATGATTTTACGGGAGGCAGTGATGCTGCCTCCTTCTTCGCCAATCACGGCATACCGACCTTTCTAAGCAACGGGATTCCGAAGGATCCCTCCTTGCGCAAAAAATGGTCCGGAGATCATCACTGTGTAATCGTCATCGCACAAAAAATTCGTTCTATTGCTGCCGAAGAAGCCGTTGCTCATGCGCTAGATGCGTGCTGCTGGCTACGCAAAGAAGGTGCTGAAAAGTTGTTTTATAAGTATTGCTCCACCTTTGACTCCACTCCAAAGGGAAACATCGGACCGATTACGGACGCGATTCTTGAGGCCTTTGATTATCCATATACCTTTTTAGCGCCCGGTTTACCGGTCAATGGCCGAACGGTTGAGCAAGGAATTCTTAAACTCTATGGAGTTCCCCTGGCCGAAACCCACATGAAGAACCATCCTGTCAATCCCATGTGGGATTCCCGCATTGCTGAATTGATGCGCCCGCAAGGTAAGTATCCGTGCATTGAACTTGATCGGAATAATCTATACCAGTCCCGTGAAAAAATCGATGAATACGTAAAAACACAGCTATCGAAGACCTCTAATGCACAAGGTAAAAGTGGCCCCTACTACGTAATCCCGGATTATACCAAGGCTAAGGATGCCGATCAGCTCGTAGCAACCTATTCCGATTGTGATTTCTGGACAGGCGGATCTGGCTTGAATGATGCATTTAGTGCTCAATTTTTAAAGCAAAAAAACATAGATGCTACTTCGACCGAGGAGCGTGTCCCCGGTAAATCGATTCTGTTCTCCGGATCTTGTTCAGAAATGACCTTGCAACAAATTGCTCATTACCGCCTCCGTTATCCGAATAAAGCGGTTCAAATTGCTGTTCGTGAGGTGATGGAAGGAAATCCGGAAGAAAAAATTTGGGAAAAAGCGCTGTCGATCGGTGATGGAGTATTAATCTACAGTTCTGACGATGCGAGCGGCCGTTCCGCTTTGGCGAAGGTATATAATCAAGAAGAAGTTTCTAATCGCCTAGAGAAATTAATGGGACGTCTCGCACAACGAGCCTATGCTGCAGGATTTAACAAGTTGATTATTGCCGGTGGCGAGACAAGCGGGGCTATAACAACCGCATTAAATTTCTCAACCTACCAAATTGGAAAAAGTATTGCTCCTGGCGTGCCGGTAATGATACCTGTTGAAAATGAGAAGGCTCGCTTGATTTTAAAATCTGGCAATTTCGGTCAGAAAAATTTCTTTGAAGAAGCTATCTCCTTTCTTGCACCGGAAATCGAATCCGGACGTCTAGAATCCGCAACATGAAATAGAAAGGCATGAAATGCAACCGGAACAACAAATAAAAGAAATGATACTCTATGGGAAAATATTGTTTGAGCGTGGAAAAGTCACAGGTTCCGCTGCCAATATGAGTATACGCTGTGGTGAAGAAATCTATATTACACGAAGCGGATCCTGCTTCGGGACGCTTACGGAAGAAGATTTTGCCTGTATTGACCGGAAAGGAAAATCACGGAACGGAATTCAACCCAGCAAAGAATGGCCTCTGCATTGGATTTATTATGAATCCAAGCTGGGACAAAATGCCGTGATTCACACCCATTCCCTCTATGCGACGCTTTGGAGCACGATCGCTCCGGAAGATGCTAAAAGCGTAGTACCATCGATCACGCCTTACCTGCAAATGCGGATAGGAAATATTGCACGAATTCCCTATGCCCCACCGGGAAGCGAGAAACTTTTTTCCTTAGCTAAGCAATACATGTCTCTAGCGGATGGGTTTTTGATGGAGAGACACGGCCTTCTAGTTGGAGGAAAAGATATGGAAAATGCGTTTTATAATGCAGAAGAATTGGAATATTCCTGTCAGATAGCATGGGAAATGCGAAGAGCGTAAGAGTTTCTGCACTATCTACCAACAAGCAAGAAGGACAGCACGTTTTGCTGCCCTTCTTGCTTCTTCATCGCGGGGGCAGGATCCCCACGGCGCTTCGCGCCTCTGGATGCCTCGCTCACCGCGCGCCCTGCGCGCTTCGCGCTTGGTCTTGCGGGAGCTCTGGCAATCCCACGGCGCTTTGCGCCTCTGGATGCCTCGCTCACCGCGCGCCCTGCGCGCTTCGCGCTTGGCCTTGCGGGAGCTCTGGCAATCTCACCAGGTTCTCATCCTGCCCCCTACCTCTACAAACAAGCAAAAAGGACAGCACATTGTGCTGTCCCTTTGCTTCTGTATTGCGGGGGCAGGATTCGAACCTGCGACCTCCGGGTTATGAGCCCGACGAGATGCCACTTCTCTACCCCGCGGTATAAAGAAAGGACACTTCCGTGCCCTTTCCTTTTATTTGGCGACTACCTACTCTCCCAGGCCGTTTCCAACCAAGTACCATCGGCGATGTGAGGCTTAACTTCTGTGTTCGGGATGGGAACAGGTGTATCCCTCACGCTATCGTCACCATATTAAACATTCAATTCTTAACAATTCCGCATCTCCGTCAAAGACGCTTTCGTCTCCGACGCAGTCGATTTCTTCCGCGCGCCTTCGCGCTACGCGCTCGCCTTGCGGGAAACCGTTGCGTATGAAATGGCTACCAACCGCTTCGCTTGTTGGGCCATTTCACAATCTTAATAGGTATTTCTGGTCAAATATTCGAGAGATTAGTATCAGTTAGCTCCACGTATTACTACGCTTCCACCTCTGACCTATCAACCGGGTTTTCTTCCCGGTCTCTACGAAATCTCATCTTGAGGGGGGCTTCGCGCTTAGATGCCTTCAGCGCTTATCCCGTCCGAACGTAGCTACCCGGCTATGCCCTTGGCAGAACAACCGGTACACCATCGGTTCGTCCATCCCGGTCCTCTCGTACTAGGGACAGCTCCTCTCAAATTTCTTACGCCCACGCTGGATAGGGACCGAACTGTCTCACGACGTTCTGAACCCAGCTCGCGTACCTCTTTAATGGGCGAACAGCCCAACCCTTGGAACCTGCTCCAGCTCCAGGATGAGACGAGCCGACATCGAGGTGCCAAACACCCCCGTCGATGTGAACTCTTGGGGGGTATAAGCCTGTTATCCCCAGGGTAGCTTTTATCCGTTAAGCGATGGCCCTTCCACGCGGTACCACCGGATCACTAAGTCCTACTTTCGTATCTGCTCGACTTGTGGGTCTCGCAGTGAAGCTCGCTTTTGCCTTTATACTCGTTGAATGGTTTCTGTCCATCCTGAGCGAACCTTTGAACGCCTCCGTTACTCTTTGGGAGGCGACCGCCCCAGTCAAACTGTCCGACTGACAGTGTCCCCGAACCGGTTCACGGTCCTAGGTTAGAACCCTAGTCTGTAAAGGGTGGTATCCAAAGGGCGACTCCGCATCATCTGGCGACAATGTTTCCTAGTCTCCCACCTATCCTGTACATTACAAACCAAAGTCCAATGTCAACCTGCAGTAAAGCTCCATGGGGTCTTTCCGTCCTAGCGTGGGTAAGTCGCATCTTCACGACTACTACAATTTCACCGGATCCTTTGTTGAGACAGTGCCCAAATCGTTACACCTTTCGTGCGGGTCGGAACTTACCCGACAAGGAATTTCGCTACCTTAGGACCGTTATAGTTACGGCCGCCGTTTACTGGGGCTTAAGTTCACTGCTTCGAATTGCTTCTAACAGCTCCCCTTGACCTTCCAGCACCGGGCAGGTGTCAGCACCTATACTTCGCCTTGCGGCTTCGCAGATACTTGTGTTTTTGGTAAACAGTCGCTTGGGCCGATTCTCTGCGGCCATCCGAAGATGGCACCCCTTCTCCCGAAGTTACGGGGTCATTTTGCCGAGTTCCTTAACAAAGGTTCTTCCGCGCGTCTTAGAATATTCTTCCTGCCTACCTGTGTCGGTTTTGGTACGGGAGCAAAAAATCTCGATAGCGTCTTTTCTTGGCAGTGTAGCATCAGCAACTTCTCTACTCACATTTCGATCCCCATCCGCCCTCAGCACCATCCGACGGATTTGCCTATCGGACTAGCCCACTGCGTTGGACGCGCTTACCTTCTACGCGCTTTGCTTAGCTTCCTGCGTCAACACTTCTCTCAAACGATTCTTTACTGTACCGGAATTTCCACCGGTTATCCATCGCCTACGCCCTTCGGCCTCAGCTTAGGTCCCGACTTACCCTGAGAGGACGAGCCTTGCTCAGGAACCCTTCGGCTTTCGACGGGTGAGATTCTCACTCACCTTCTCGCTACTCATGCCAGCATTCTCTCTCGACTGCGCTCCACATGGGGTTACCCCTGATGCTTCGATGCCCAGTCGATGCTCCTCTACCGATGGTCGAGACAAAAAGTATTCTATGAATACGCCTTCCTTTATTAGCCCAATGAAATTGATGAATGATATCTTGGAATAACCTTATACCATTTGGCTCTTTGTTCTGTCGTATCTCATGTTTGTTGAAATTTGACTCTTTGTGTGCGATATTTCTCATCAATTTTGGAAAGCTTTCATAAAATACTTTTTGTCTCGATCCATCCCATAGCTTCGGTATGACGTTTAGCCCCGTGTATCTTCGGCGCAACTTCACTCGACCAGTGAGCTATTACGCACTCTTTAAATGTATGGCTGCTTCTAAGCCAACATCCTGGTTGTCCAAGTAAAATAACATCCTTTTCCACTGAACGTCATTTGGGGACCTTAGCTGATGATCTGGGCTGTTTCCCTTTTGACGATGAAGCTTATCCCTCACCGTCTCACTCCCATGGCTAATGCACGGAATTCGAAGTTTGATAGGTGTTGGTAACACAAAGTGCCCCGCGACCAGTCAGTGCTCTACCTCCCTGCATCTTCTCATGAGGCTTGCCCTAAAGCAATTTCGAGGAGAACCAGCTATCTCCGAGTTCGATTGGCTTTTCACCCCTAACCACAAGTCATCCGAAGCGTTTTAAACCGCTCCCGGTTCGGTCCTCCATTGAATTTTACTTCAACTTCAACCTGCTCATGGCTAGATCACCCGGTTTCGGGTCTATGTCCACAAACTTTCGCGCTCTTCACACTCGGTTTCCCTCCGGCTCCGCCCCTGAAAGGCTTAACCTCGCTTGTAAACATAACTCGCTGGCCCGTTCTACAAAAAGTACGATATCACCCTCCTAAAAGGGCTCTATCTGCTTGTAAGCACAAGGTTTCAGATTCTTTTCACTCCCCTCTCGGGGTTCTTTTCACCTTTCCCTCACGGTACTTGTTCACTATCGGTCACATGATCGTATTTAGGCTTAGGAGGTGGTCCTCCCATGTTCCCACCAAATTTCTCGTGTTCGGTGGTACTCGTTCGTGATGATCTCTTCCTCTTTCGTGTACCGGACTGTCACCGTCTTTGGTCATCCTTTCCAGAATGTTCCACTAGATTTCAAGATCGTGATTCACGGTTGGCCTCTTCCCCGTTCGCTCGCCGCTACTGAGGGAATCGCTGTTGCTTTCTTTTCCTCCGGGTACTGAGATGTTTCAGTTCTCCGGGTCTCCCCTCCTAACGTTATGTATTGGCGTTAGGATGACAGGATCTTCTCCTGCCGGATTGCTCCATTCGGAAACCGACGGGTCATAGCTTGGTGCAGCT